>NZ_LXYF01000033.1:0-83897 GCF_002894065.1 Sphingobium sp. SA916 | reverse complement strand
GCACAACAGCTTCGACGCGCCGGAGGTGGTGAAGCCCGCCGCCTTCACCGGCGCGCAGGTGAGCGGCGGCACGCTGACGGTGGCGCTGCCGCCCCGGTCCGTGGTCGTGCTCGACCTGCAATGAAGCCCTTGGAGCGGAGGGAGGGTGGAATCGCCGTCCGCTCCATCCTTTTTAGCTATGCCGTGTTCCTGCGCAGAAGCACGTTGCGCCCGGAACCATTATCGGAGAGAGCCTATATGGCGCGGCAGATCATCATGAAACTCATGGGCCTCGCGCTGCTGGCGGCTGCTGGCCAGGCCTTGGCCCAGCAACCCGCCGCCACCCTCAACAGCCGCCTGACCGGCGACCTGACGCCGACCCACGATCCGGTCATCATCCGCGAAGGCGACAGCTATCATGTCTTCAGCACCGGCCACGGCCAGCGCCTGATAGAAACGCGCACGTCGAAGGACCTGGTCCACTGGACCGCCGGCGATCCCGTCTTCACCGCCCTGCCCGGCTGGGCGACGAAGGCGATCCCCGGCAGCAACGGCATGTGGGCGCCCGACATCAGCTTCGTGAACGGCCGCTACCGGCTTTATTATTCCGTCTCCACCTTCGGCTCCAACCGCTCGGCCATCGGGCTGGCGACCAGCCCGACGCTCGATCCCAAGGCGAAGAATTACGGCTGGCGCGACGAAGGGCTGGTGGTGATGTCGACCAGCACGGACGACTTCAACGCCATCGATCCCAATTTCATCGTTGACCGGGAGGGTCGCCACTGGCTGGCGCTGGGCAGCTTCTGGACAGGCATCAAGCTGTTCGCGCTGGACCCGAAAACCGGCAAACCCAAAGACCCCAAGGCGAAACCCCATGCCATCGCCCGCCGCCCCGCGCCCACAGGCGGCCCGGCCCCGGTGGAGGCGCCCTTCATCGTCGACCATGGCGGCTATTACTGGCTGATGGCGTCCTATGATTATTGCTGCAAGGGCGTGAACAGCACCTATTATACGGTGATCGGCCGGTCCAGGGCGATCACCGGCCCCTATCTGGGCAAGGACGGCAGTTCGATGATGCAGGGCGGCGGCACCATCTTCCTGCGCGCCGACCTTCAGGAGCAGCAACGCTGGCGCGGGCCGGGCCATGCGGGCTGGCTGCACGACCGGGACGGTACGGACTATGTCGTCTATCATGCCTATGACAAGCAGGCGAACGGCGTCCCCACCCTGCGGATCGCGCCGGTCCGCTGGGGCGCGGACGGCTGGCCGGTGGCTGAATATTGACCCCGTCGCCCTCCCCCCTCCGGCGCTTCGCGTCTCCCTCCCTCTCCCGCCGGGAGAGAGGGGGTCCGCCCCCAAGGGCGGTGGGAAGGGCAAGGGCGACCCAAGAGGAGAGCTTTTCATGAATCCAATCGATCGCCGCCTGTTCCTTGCCGGGACAGCCGCACTGTCGGCAACGCCGCTGATCGCGCGCACCAAGGCCGAAGTCCCTGCCCCCGCCCCCCTCAACCCGTTGGTCAAGCAACGCGCGGACGCGCAGGTCTTCCGTCATGAGGACGGCCATTATTACCTCACCGGTTCCGTCCCCGAATATGACCGGCTGGTCCTGCGCCGCTCCAAGACGCTCGCGGGCCTCGCCACCGCGGAGGAAGCCGTCCTTTGGCGGCATGAGAAGACAGGCCCGCTGTCCGGCTTCATCTGGGCGCCCGAACTGCACCAGATCGACGGACGCTGGACCATGTATTTCGCCGCAGGCCCCAGCGGCGGCGGCGAGGACGTGTTCCGCATCCGCACCTATGCCATCGTCTGCGACGGTCCCGATCCGATGACCGGCCGATGGAAGCTGCTTGGCCAGTTCCAGGCGCCATGGGACAGCTTCAACCTCGATTCCACCAGCTTCGTGCACAAGGGCAGGCGCTACTTCGCCTGGGCCCAGCGCGAACCGGGGATCGAGACCAATTCCAACCTCTATATCGCCCCGCTGGCGTCGCCGCTGAAGCTGGCGGCCAGGGCGACGCGCCTCACGATCCCGACGCTCGACTGGGAAACAGGCGGCTACAAGGTGGCGGAGGCGCCCGCCGTCCTTCACCGCAACGGCCGGCTGTTCATGACCTATTCGGCCAGCGCCACCGACGCGCGCTATTGCCTGGGCCTGCTGACCGCGCCGGAGGATGCGGACATCATGGACCCCGATGCCTGGGTGAAATCGCAGCAGCCGGTCTTCACCAGCTGCCCGGAGACCAGGGTGTACGGGCCGGGCCACAACAGCTTCACCGTGGATGAGAAGGGCCGCGACATATTGGTCTATCATGGCCGCGACTATGAAGCGATCAAGGGCGACCCGCTGTTCAATCCGGACCGCCATACGCGCGTCCAGCGCCTCTATTACAAGGCGGACGGCACGCCCGACTTCGGCGTGCCCGTCGGCAACGGCCCGCTGCCCGAGCGTTTCGCCTCCGCCGTCGATCCCAGGGCGCTGCTGGCCCATGACGGCACCCGCCTGATCGCCGGCAATCCTTCGCTGCCCGCGACCCAGTTCCGCCAGACCGCCGGACGCGCCGGGCCGCAGAGCGTCATGCTTTCCCCCATTCTGTTGCCAGACCATTATCTTTTGGCCGGCAAGGACGGCTCCGTCACCCTCGCCCGCGATGATCGCAGCGCCGATTTCGCCATGCGCAGCCAGTTCGTCCGATTCTCCGACGACAGGTCGAACACGGTCCGCTTCGTGTCCATCGCAGTCACGGGCAAGGCGCTTGCGGCGGTCGGGAAGGAAATCCGCCTTGCGGGCAGCCGCGACGCTACGGCACGGTGGATCGCGGACTGAAGCCCAGCCTCCAAGTCCGACAAATAAAAGGATAAAAAGCCGCCTCCCCATTTCGGAGGCGGCTTTTTCTTTTCGCCGGAAACCGCAGAAAAGCGCCGGTTTTTCGAATGAGACATATTTGTCACTAGGGAAAATTTTTTCGCGAGCGGCGGTGCAAATTCCCTCTTGCCTTCTATTACTCCGAGAAATAATTAGTCCGAGTAATTCATGGCGCCCAAGGCGCTCGCATCTCCAAGGGGAGGATCAAACATGGCTTTGAAGCCGCTCGCTTTCACGTCTGCATCCCTGCTCGCGCTCATGTTGGCGGGCACGGCCCATGCCCAATCCGCAGCAGCGCCGCAGGATGAAGAGGCCAACGACATCATCGTCACGGGCGTCCGCGCCTCGATCGTGGGCGCGCTGAACGTCCGCAAGGAATCGACCCAGATCGTCGACTCGATCGTCGCGGAGGATGTCGGCAAGCTGCCGGACAACAACGTCGTCGAAGCGCTCCAGCGCGTCACCGGCATCCAGGTGACCAACCGCACCGGCGGCGAAGCGGCGGCGATCTCCATCCGCGGGCTGCCCGATGCGCTGACCACGCTCAACGGACGCAACATCTTCACCGCCGCCGGCCAGGCTTTCGCGTTGCAGGACGTGTCCGCCAACCTCGTCAAGCGCGTCGATGTGTTCAAGACCCGCTCCGCCGACCAGATCGAGACCGGCCTTGCCGGACAGGTCAATGTCGAAACCCGTCGTCCCTTCGACTTCGACGGCTTCGCCATTTCCGGCCTTGCCCGCGGCATCTACAATGAACAGGCCGACAGCTATAACCCGAACGTCGCGCTGCTGGTCAGCGACCGTTGGGAAACGGGCATCGGCGACATCGGCCTGCTGGTGAACGGCAGCTACAGCCGCACCAAATATCGCGACCAGACCGTGACGGCGGGCGCCTTCGTGCCGTTCGCGACGATGGACCCGGCGACGGGCACCGGCCTGACGCCGTTCCAGCGCATCTTCCCCGCCGGGCGCGATCCGATCACCGGCCAGTTCGTCGTCGCACCCGCCCTCGGCGCGTGGGACCCCGGCCTGGACCGCGGCCTGCCCACGGCGACCGGCTCCACCATGCTCGTCAACGGCGTCGAAACCCCCTATTATCTGTCGCGAGACGCGGTGTTCAGCTCCGACCTTTACGGCAAGCGGGAACGTCCGTCCTTCAATGTCGCGCTGCAATGGGCGCCCAACAGCAGCTCGGTCTATACGGCCGAGGTCTTCTACGCCGGCTTCCGGGGCGAGACCTTCAACAGCCTGCAGTTCAGCTTCGTCGACTTCTGGGACAATCCGCAGGCGCCGACGCTCTATGACGGCACCAACATCGTCAAGTCGCGCGTCGCCAACAATGTCTACGGCTTCAACAGCGGCGACTTCACCAAGACCTCGACCGACAGCTTCGTCTATGCGCTGAACGGCAAGTGGGACCTGGGCGACCGCGGCAAGATCGTCGGCGACATCGCCTATCAGACCAGCAAGGTGAAGACCTCCTTCATCGCGATGCGCACAGACCGCGTCGCCAGCCAGATCACCACGGATTTCAATGCCGGGGGCGGCATACCGTCCTATCATTTCAGTGACGACAGCCTGCTGAACGACACCGGCATCTGGAACGTCGCACAGCTCTACGACAATGCGAACCGGGACAAGGGCAGCGCCATCACCGGCACGCTCGACGGCTATTACACCTGGGACGAGGGCTTCCTGCGCCAGATCAAGGCAGGCATCCGCATCGACCAGCGCAAGGCGTCGACCGCCGTGCGCACCCAGGACGCCGGCGCGCCGCTGGCCGCGACCACGCTGGCGGGGCTGGGCGAAGGCGCCGCCTTCACCAATTCGGACTTCTACCAGGGCCGCGCCGACGTGCCGACGAGCTGGACGCTCGCGAACGGCTACTGGCTTCACGACAATGCGGACACGGTGCGCGGCCTCTACGGCCTCAGGACATCCGACCAGCTCTCGCTCCAGAGGGTGTTCGACATCGATGAAAGCACCATCGCCGCCTATGTGCAGGCCGATGGCGAACTGTCGATCTTCGGCCGCCCGCTGAAGCTGCAGGCCGGTGTCCGCTACGTCACGGTCGACACCGACTATAATTTCTTCGACCGCTACAATGGCGGCGCGCAGACCCGCGTCTCTTCGGGTTCGGATCGCTTCCTGCCCAGCTTCACCGCGCGCTACGAGATTTTGGACAATCTGCGCCTGCGCTTCAACTATGGCGAAACGCTGCGACGCCCGAACTTCAGCGACATCAACCCCAATTATTCGCTGACCGGCGACCTCACCAATGTCGGCTATGGCAGCGGCACGGCGGGCACGGCGATGCTGAAGCCCACCCATTCGAAGAATTTCGACGCCGCGATCGAATGGTATTTCGAACGCAACAGCGCGATCACGCTGACGGGCTTCCGCCGCGAGATCAACGGGCTGGTGGTGCCGCTGACGGTGATGGAATTCATCCCCAACAACGGCATCGTCGCGGGCGCGACGAACAATTTCGCCATCACCCGGCCGGTCAACGCCTCCAACGGCGTGCTCAAGGGCCTGGAACTGGGGCTCACCTATTTCCCGAGCTATCTGCCGGGTCCGCTGGACGGCCTGGGCTTCGTGGGCAGCGTGACGGTGCTGAATTCCAAGCAGAACATTCCGCAGACGGATGCTGCGGGCAATGTCACAGGTCAGGCGACCTCGTCCTTCTTCGGCGTGTCGGACCTCAGCTACAACGCCACGCTCGCCTATGACAACGGCCCGATCGGCGCGCGCCTGTCCTATATCTGGCGCAAGGAGTTCCTGGCGAACAACGAAGCCCGCCTGTTCGCCAACCCGATCGGCGTTTGGCGCAACCCGGAAAAGAGCCTGGACTTCCAGCTCACCTGGAACGTCAACGACCGTCTGGGCGTGACTTTCGACGCGGTGAACCTCACCAAGTCCAAGCAGCAGACCTATTACAAGTTCGAGGATGTCGGCGGTCCCGAGCAATATAATCTTGGCACGACCCTGCTGGCGCGCACCTTCGCGCTCGGCGTCCGCTACACCTTCAAGTGAGTGCCCGATGGGATGCGGTGTCTCCTCACCGCATCCCATTTCCATGGCGGCCGGTCCGGGACCCCTCTCCATTCCCGGGCCGGCCGCCATATCCTTTGCGGTCATGGGAGGGTGAGAGATGCATGCTTCGATGAAGGTCCTGCTGGCGGGCGCGGCGCTGTTGGGGGCGGCCGCCGCTTCCCCGCCCCCGTCGCGGCCGGGGATGGACAGGCACCACATCGCCGTGCAGCGCTTCGGCAACGATGCCCCCTGGTACGAACAGCGCATTCCCTTCTTCGAGTCCGCCGATCCCCGGATAGACGCCGTCTATTATTATCGCTGGTCCCTCTTCCCCGCGCATCAGCGCGACCTGGGGGAAGAAGGCTTCATCTCCACCGAATTCCTGGACGATGTCGACTGGCAGCGGCACCCTATGCCAGCCTGAACGACGCCACCGGCTTTCATCTGGCGGAGGGGCGCTGGCTGAACGACCGGCGCTATGCCGACGATTATCTGAACTTCATGTATGCCAGCGGCGGCAATGACCGCCACTTCACCGACTATATGGCCGACAGCGTCTGGGGGCGTTATCTAGGCTCAGGACCTATTACTGGCGGGGTCGAGGTTTGAGGCAAAATGGCTCAGGGCAAGAAGGCGAGGCGCAGGAATATGTCGATATTTCCAGCCTGCCGACGCAGCACTGGGCCATTTTGGTCAAATTCCCGCGGGACGCCGAAATGGCGCCTCGAAGTAATGGGTCCTGAGCCCAAAGGGGCTGTAAAGGCGCGACATGCAATGTTGCGGTCGCCCCTGCGAACCGGGCCCGCGCCATGGCGTTCAAGAGCGCTGGCCGCGTCCGGCACTGCCGCGCCTGCTCCACAAGGAAGCCGTTACACAAGCATGCGTCTTTCCATCGGCGGCCGATCGGCATAGTGCTTCAAGGCCGTTTCCTTCTTTCCGGCTTCCACAACCAGAATGTGCGCCATTCAGCCGGCCCCGGAAGCAGCACAAGTTGCACGATGACCCCATTTCCAGAAAGGAACGGCATAGTGACCGTCGATCGTCGTACATTCATGCAGACCGCCCTTATCGCCGGAGCCGTCGCCGCCTCCGCCAACGCATTCGCCCAGACCGTCGCAAAGACGAAGGCGCGCAACGTCGTGCTGGTGCACGGCCTGTTCGCCGATGGCTCGTCCTGGTCGGAGGTGATCCCCCTGTTGCAGGCCCACGGGCTCAACGTCACCGCAGTCCAGAACCCGCTGACGACATTGCCCGATGCGGTGACTGCGGCGCGGCGCGTGCTGGATCGTCAGGATGGGCCGACCGTCCTCGCCGGGCACAGCTTTTCCGGGATGATCGTCACCGAAGCGGGCATGCACCCCCATGTCTCCGCCCTCGTCTATGTCGCCGCCCGCGCGCCCGATGCGGGCGAGGATTATGGCGCGCTGGCGAAGACATTTCCGACGCCGCCGGCCAGCGCCGGCATCGTCTTCGACGGGGATGAGGGGCGATTGACCGAAGCGGCCTTCCTCCGCGATTTCGCGGGCGACCTTCCGGAGGCCAGGGCGCGGGCGCTCTTTGCCGTCCAGTGGCCGTTCCACAGGGAACTGCTCGCGGGCCGCACGACGAACGCGGCGTGGCGCAGCAAGCCCAGCTATTATGCGGTCTCGACGGAAGATCGCACGATCGACCCCAACCTCCAGCGCTTCATGGCGAAGCGCATGAACGCAAAGACGATCGAGCTGAAGTCGAGCCATGTGTCGCTGATCTCCCACCCCCGCGCCGTTGCGGATCTGATCCGCGAGGCGGCGGGACCGGCCTGACCCGGGTGCCGGCGAGCATGGAAAGCCTAAGGCTCAAGGCAATAGGCGCACAGCTTATTGCCATCGAGGTCGCGGCAGTAGGCGAAGTACCATCCCGGGCCGCGCACATGGGGTCCGCCCTCGGTTGCGCCACCCAATGCGAGGGCGCGCTGATGAAAAGCGTCCACCTCCTCGCGCCGATCAAAGCAGAAGGCGACCATCGATCCATTCCCCACCGTTGCTGGCTGCCCGTCATAGGGCCCAAGGACCGCGAAGCTGAAGGAACCATCTCGCCCGTACACACGACCTCCAGATGGATGCTCGAACAAAGGCGCAAGCCCGACCACCGCAAGCAGCGCGTCATAGAAGGCCTTTGCACCGGCGAGATCGTTCGAACCAACTGTGCAATATGCTAAGACGCCCATGCCGAAGCCTCCCGTTCGCTGAACCTCCATCCATCCGGGGAAGAGCGATGATGCGCAACCGGTCTTTGGCGGAGCCCTGGATTCGGACGCACCGCTTCAGCCAAGCGCCCTCATAACGGTCATGATGCTCACCCTATGGCGAACGTGAAGGCAGCGTCACGCCGCCGGCTGCACGCGAATGAGGGGATGACGCCGGCTACCCGCCGCCCGGAACGGATGAAAGTTCCAATATGAACATGGCAGTACCAGCAGGTCGAGCGTCTTGGGCGCCTGCCAGTTCGGTCATCGACCCCAGATCGGTCGTTTAGCGCCCCTGTCGAATCTTCATGACCGGCATGTCTATGCCAAGGCGCCCTGACTGGCGGCCACGAGATAGGCGTGGCAAGCTCGGGGCAATTCACAGCGCAGCCGGGCGAAATTCTCTTCCGATGGCTCAGCCTCCATGACGACCCGCACCGAGCCGCCCAGAAGGGCCGCGAGCATGAAGGCGGCAGAAGATCGGTCGGCGAACCGCGCATCCGGGGCATTGGCGAGCAGCGTATCGATCACCTGCGTCATGCGTTGCGCCGCCCGGCCCATCATTTCCGACAGGTCGAACTCGGCGGCGATGCCATAGATGGCGCGGGAGGCGACCATGTCAGCCATCTTCGCGTCCAGCCATGCCGTGGCCAACCCATGCGCGACCGTCCCAAGGTCCGATCCCGCCAGCCGCGCCGCCGCATCCCGCATCGCCGTATCGATCAGGTCGAACTGCCGCTGAACGAGGGCGAAGAGCAGCGCCTGCTTGTGCGGATAATATTGGTACATCGTCCCCACGGAGACGCCGGCGCGCGCCGCCACACGGGTGGTGGTGAGCCGCCCCACGCCGCCCGCGAGCAAAACCTGAATGGTCGCGACGTGAATCGCCTCGATAGTCACGGCGGAGCGCGCCTGTTGCGGCGCTTTGCGAGGTTTCAGCAAGGCTGGCGGTGGGCGGTTCATATGCGAATACCGAAACTGAAGGATCGTTCATATCTATAATGCTCCAATGATCGCCCGCAAGGAGCTTCACGATGAACACTGTCCTCATCACCGGCTGTTCGACCGGCTTCGGCCGTGACACCGCCCTCCATTTCCTGAACCAGGGCTGGAATGTCGTCGCCACTATGCGCGATCCCGCAGCCAGCACCCTGCCCGCCTCCGACCGGTTGCGCATATTGCCGCTCGACGTCACGGATATGGGCAGCATCGCCGCGGCGGTCGCGGAGGCGGGGCCGGTCGACGTGCTGGTGAACAATGCCGGGGTGGGCTGGCTCAATGCCGTAGAGGGCACCCCCCTGGAAACGGTGCGCGCCATCTTCGAGACCAACCTGTTCGGCGCGATCGCGATGATGCAGGCGGTGTTGCCGGGAATGCGGGCGCGGCGCGCGGGCGTGATCGTGAACGTCAGCTCCAGTTCGCTCTACAAGCCTTTGCCGCTGCTCTCGGTCTATCGCGCCAGCAAGGCGGCCATGAATGCGCTCACCGAGTCCGCCGCGCACGAACTTGCGCCGTTCGGCATCAGGGTGCGGATCGTCATGCCCGGCATGGCGCCTTCGACCAGCTTTGGCGACACGGCGCGGGGCCAGGTGATGAAAGATGGCGGCTTCCCCGCGGCCTATGCCGATTATGCACAGCAGACGCTGGCCGCGCTCATGGAGGCCGCCAACGGTCCGGTCACGGTCGGACAGGATGTGGCGGACGCTGTCTATCGCGCGGCGACCGATCCGGAGTGCCCGGCAGTGCTGCCGGCCGGCGCCGACGCCGTCGCCTGGGCAAGAGACGCCTGATCTGTCAGGAACGATCCATCCATGCCGATGCGGATCTCAGCGTCGAACCGCGCGTTCGGGCGTGGCCTTCCCGGCCGCGCCGCGCGGAAAGACCGACAGCCCCGGGGAAACTATTCCGCCGCCGGCAACCGTTCGACGCACACGGGGATACTGCCCATGCGTGGCAGGCCGGTGACAGGATCATAGCCATCCTCGACCGAGATCAGCCGGCCGGTATTGCCGCCGGTGCGGCGGGGATCATCCGATCCCGGATTGGCGCCGAAACCATGCGCCATCGACACCATGCCCGGGCGCAGCGCCGCCTCGGCCGCGACGATGCCCTGGATTTCGCCATGGGGAGAGCGGATCGTGACGCATTCCCCTTCGGCGATCGCCAGGCGGGCAAGATCATCAGGGTGCATATAGGCAGGGTTGACGCCATCGCCGGCGAGCTTGCCGATGCGGCGGCCGAAGCTGTTGAGGATGTTGTTGGTGCGCCGGGGTAGCAGGCGGAACGGATAGTCCGCCTCGACCGCGCGATTATCCTCGGCCAGCACCTGTTCCAGCTCCTCCAGCATCGGCGGGGCGCCAAGCTCCAGCCGGTCATCATTGTCCGGCGCGCGCGGCAGCACGCGCTGGTCGCTTTCGAAGACATGGCCATCGGGATATTGCTTCACCCGGTCGAGGGGAATGCGCGATCCCTGGCAGGACAGTTCGATCAGCCGGTCGGCGGTGGGCTTGGCCCCGGCGGGATCGAGCGTGAAGGTCATCGGCGGCGCTTCGGCCTGCGGCCCATTGCCATAGCGCATGGTGACGTCGATCATCGTGCCCATGCGCTGGGCCAGGCCCCAGAAGAGTTCCCAGTCCTCGATCACGTCGCTGCCCGGCGGCGGCGGCACCAGCGCAGGCGTGTAGGCGGCATAAGGCTGCGGAAAGCCGCGCGTGGTGCCGTAATATTTGACGCTTTCGGGCATATAGGTCGTCATCGGCGTTTCCAGCGTCAACTTGGGCGCAATGACATAATGGGACAGCTCTGCCGTCGCTGTCATTTCCGTGTCCATCGTGACGAGCAGATCGAGGGTGTTGAGGGCGGCGAAGGCGCGGTTCTGGTCGGGCCAGGCCATCATCGGATTGCCACCGGCCACGATCAGAGCCTTCACCTGACCCGGCCCGTCCAGCAGGATCTCGTCCGCGAGCGCGGCTGCCGAAAGGCCGCTGGCGCAGCCGCCCAGCCCGCGCACGCGCAGGCGTGGCTCGAACCCCCAGCCCTGAAAGGGCGGCCAGGGCTGGGCGCGCGCTTCATAACCGGGCAGCAGGACGTTGGGCTTGGCCAGCGGATCGCCCGCCCGCGCCCAGTGGCCGCACAGGCTGGCGAGGCAGAGCGCGAGATATTCGGTCAGGGTGGAATGGGTGGCGAAGCTGGGGCCCGTGCCGCAGCTGACCCCGGCATTGCGCGCGCCGGCGAAGATGCGCGCGGCCTCCAGCAGGTTATCGGCCGAGACGCCGGCCCGATCGGCGGCATAATCGGGCGTGAAGGGTGCGACCGCCGCCCGCAGCGCCTCCACCCCCTGCGTGTTGGCGGCGACGAAATCCTTGTCCTCCAGCCCTTCAGCCAGGATGACATGAATCATCGCGGCGAGGATGGCGATGTCCTCGCCGGGGCGCGGCTGCATATGGATATGGGCGCGCCTGGCGGTTTCAGTGACGCGCGGGTCGATGACGATCAGTTTCGCCTGCGCCTTTTCCATGTCCTTGAGCATGCGGCCGGGATTCTGCCCCGGGAAGCCGGGCGACTTGCTGATGACGGGATTGATGCCGACCAGCAGCCAGGCGTCGGCGGTGTCGAACTGCGGCTGGCCCGCCTGCCACATGCCGTGATGGGCGAGCGCGATGAGGATGCCGGGCTTGTCGATCGAGCCTGCGGTGAAGAACATCGGCGATCCGATGCCACGCAGCCAGCCGGCGGCCACGCCGGTCGACGCGACAAAGGGGACGAGTCCCATGCCGACATACATCGCCACCGAGCGGGGGCCGTGTTCGGCGATGATCGCGTCCAGCTTCGCAGCGATCTCGTCCATCGCCGTTTCGGACGGAATGGACGCGAAGCCCCCATCCGGCCCGCGCTTGAGGCTGTGGAGCAGCCGCTGGTCGCCATAATGCTGTTCGGGCAGGGCGCGCCCCTTGGGACAGCTATAGCCGCCATAAAGTGGGGCGCGGGGATTGCCGGTCACCTTCGTCGCCCGGCCGTCTTCCACCGTCACCTGGATTGGGCAATAGGCCGTGCACAGACGGCAGATGCTGGGATGGACCTGCGCGCTCATGCGAACATCACCACGGAGCGGGCCGCTGCGCCACCGCGCAGCGCGGCGAAGGCATTGTCGATCGCGTCCAGTTCGATATGGGCCGCGACCAGATCGTCGAGATTGAGTCGACCGCTCATGTAGAAATCGACATAGCGCGGTATGTCGACGGGAAAATGGTTCGACCCCATGTTGGACCCCTGCAAGCGTCGCTCGGCGAGAAGGGAGAAACCATCGACCTCCACCTTCACCCCGGGCGGCATCATGCCCGCGACCGTTGCGATCCCGCCCGGGCGCAGCATGGCAAAGGCGCTTTCTACCGTTGCCTTGAGGCCGATCGCCTCGATCGCATGATCCACGCCGCCGCCTGTCATCTCAACGATGCTGTCCGCCACATCGCGGCCTGCCTCCACGCAGTCGGTCGCGCCGAAGCGGCGGGCCAGGTCCAGCTTGGCGGGCTGGCGATCGATCGCGATGATGCGCCCCGCGCCCGCGATCGCCGCACCGTTGATCGCCGACAGGCCGACGCCGCCGCAGCCGATCACGGCTACGCTCTGCCCCGGCCGGATGCCTGCGCTGTTGATGGCCGCGCCCACGCCGGTGACGACCGCGCAGCCCAGCAGAGCCGCTCGGTCGAACGGCATGTCGGGCGATATGGCGACGCAGGCATTTTCATGCACCAGCATCTCCTGCGCGAAGGCAGAGAGGTTGACGAATTGATGGATGGTTTCGCCGCCGATCGTCAGCCGGGGCGGCGCATCGTCCCTGCGCCGCGTTTCCCCCGTGCCGCACAGCGATAGGCGTCCGGTGACGCAATCGCCGCAATGGCCGCAAAAGGCGGACAGGCAGGCCACGACATGATCGCCAGGCCGGACCGAACGAACCTCACTGCCCACCGCCAGCACGACGCCGGCCGCCTCATGCCCCAATATGGTGGGCAGCGGATGGGGGACATGGCCTTCCGCGAAATGCAGGTCGGAATGGCACACACCAACCGCGCGATTGGCGATGCGGACCTCGCGCGGGCTGACGTCTCCCAGCATCACGTCCTCGACCGACAGCGGCGCACCGGCCGCGCGCAGGACGGCGGCCTTCATCGTCCGTCAGTCCACCAGCCGCTCGACATGGCGGTCGCGGTCGAGCGCGGGGGCGAGATAATGTCCAACCTTGTAATCGCTGGTGATGGCGGGGCGGCGGGAAGGCGCAGCCGCCGTTCGAAATCGCCGCCCCATATATCGTCGCGATGGTTCATCAGCGGGGGAAGGCATTGCTGGATCGCATCGCCATGGGCGCCATGCAGCATCACGCCGCCGTCGGGTTCGTCCTGATGCGTTTCGATCGCGGCCATGGCGATGCGATTCTTGAGCGTCAGATTGCCGATCCGGAACGGATCGAACAGGCGCGGACAGGCCATGCTTCCTCTCGCAAACGTGCCGGCACGGCGCCGGTCTTTCGTGACGCGATCGGCGGGGCGGCGGGTCCATTCCGTCCGCTATGCCGTCACGCGCCATTACCTTTCGTCTAGCACCTTCAAATCATCGAATAATCATTCCATCGAGAGACGGATTGTTCGTTGCGAGAAGATAATAGGTGACGCTCGACCGCGCTGGAAATGTTTGTCCCCATCTTCGTTGTCGACAGCTTCGGCCAAGCGGCGGAACAATCGCTCTGTTGCCTACCCATCGTATCGACGCATCTGGCGCTACCTCAAGCAATCCGTATTCCCTTGATGGCGGTATCCCGCCGGGACGCAGATCGGCTTGCGACAGCGGCGGGGGACGATCAGGCGGCAGCTTCTCCCCCGGCCGTTCTTGCGGACCGATCCGGCTTGGCCTCTACCTGCTGGGGGTAACGGCCCATCAGCAAGTAGAGCAATATGGAAGCGACCAGCCCGCCGATCACAGCGATCAGCGCAACCTGATAGTTGCCGAAACGGTCGTACAGGAAACCGATGCCGACCTGCCCCGCCACCGCCATCAGCGTCATGACGGTAATCGTGCTGCCATAAATGGCGGAATAATGCCGCATGCCAAAATAGCGCGCGGCCATATAGGCGACGATGTCGATCTCCGCGCCCTGCGCCGCGCCAATCAGCACGGCGGCGGTCAAGGCCATGGGGAATGTCAAGGAACCCTGCAACATGAGGATGCAGCCCAATATGGGGCCAAGGCTGAAAAGACATGCGACCGCAGGTGCCCAGAGCCGGTCTATCAACGTTCCCGAAATCAGGGTGCCGATCAACACCGAACCCGCAAGCACGCCCGTCAACATGGCCGCGTCGGCCGGCGAGATGTCGAGCGCCGTCAGCAGCGGCTGAAACTGGCTGAGCAAGGTCGACAACGGCGCATAGCCGAAACCCGCACACAAGCAAAGGAGCAGGACGCGGGGCTCGCGCCGCAACAATCCCATATAGCTTTCCCCTTGCGCCGGGCGGGCTTGCGGCTTCCATTCCGTTGAATCCGACCGCTCCGCATCCCGGATGCCGAACCAGCAGACCGGGAGGCCGACCAGCAGCACAATGCCCGCGAGCAGGTAGAAACCCGCCTGCCATCCTTCGCGTGCGACAAGCGCGTGTAGCGTGGCGGGCAGGAAAATGCCCAATATGGATATGCCCACCCGCGTGCATGCCAATGCCAGGCCCCGCGACTTGACGAAGCGCGCGGCGACCACGCGGGTGAAGGCAAGGCCGGTGGTGAAGATGCCGATGACCTGCAGGGCGAGATAGGTCGCGTAGAACTGGACCAGCGATCCGCCAAGCCGTGTCATCGCCAGATAGGCCAGACCGGTCAGCGTCATCGCAGCCAGCAGCGGACGGCGCACACCATGGCGGTCGAGCAGCGTTCCGGCAAAAGGCGAGAGGATCGCGGTCAGGATCATTCCGTTGTGCGCGGCGGCGATTTCCCCGCGCGACCATCCAAAATTATCCTGCCAGGGCTGTATGAAGATGCTGGCGTTGAATTGCAGCATGGAAAAGCCGGTTGCGACGCCGACGGAGGCGGCGGCGAGCGTCGGCCAGTGTTTCTTCCATTCCTGAGCGGCGGTCGTCATGGCACTGTTCCGCAATGGAAGGAGCGCGGCACCCGAAGATGCCGCGCTCCTGATGGATCACTTCAGAAGCCGGCGCCCAGTTCGACGCCGTAGGTTCTGGGCGGCGAAAGGATCGCATTCGCGCCCGGCGCGGTGAATACCGGATAGGCGGTGTCGAAGAGATTCTTCGCGAACAGCGCCAGCCTCCACCTTGCCGGTCCGACCTCGACATTCTGCAACGCAATGCGCGCATTGGCCACGTCGCGGCGGATGTCATAGGCATAGGCGCCGAACGCGACCCGGCCTGTTCCCGACGTATCGCTGGCCATGGCATAGTCGCCATGGAAGGCAAGATCGCCGATCCCGACCGGAACGCTGTAATCGATCGCCACGGTGACCGCATGTTTCGGCAGGCTCTGTATCCGCACGTCGGCCAGGGGGTCTATGGTGAAATAGCTTTCAGGGCGCTTGCCATGCAGATAGGCATAGGTCGCGGAGACCTGAAGCCCAGCGGTGGGAGCGGCAATGATTTCCAACTCCGCCCCGCGAATCCGCGTGACGCCGGGCGCATTCAGCGTATCGGTGATGGCCGGATCGCCCGCGGGGTCGAGCTGGCTGGTGATCTGCCGGTTGTGGATGCGATTTTCAAACAGCGCTGCATTGACGCGCAGACGGCGCTCGATCAGGTCGCTTTTTACCCCGATTTCAAAGGATTTGTTCACTTCGGCGCCAAAGGGCTTGAAGGAAGGGGACCGCACCGACACGCCGCCGGCGCGATAGGCCTGGGCGTAGCGGGCATAGATGTTGATGGCGTCCGTTACGTCATAGGCGATGGTGAACGCCGGATCCCAGCGCTTTTCACGGAACGGCGCGCCGATTTTGGCTGTCGGTGCGCCGTTGAACATGGTGCGCTCGAACTTTTTCTCGTCATTCGTGTAGCGCAGGCCGCCCGTCAGGTGCAGCCGGTTGTCTGCGAACGCCGGCGACCAGGTCGCCTGGGCGAAGCCCGCATAGGATGTGGACTCCGCCTCTTGCGAATTAAGTCCCGCACCCGCGCTCCCCACGGCGAATGGGTTGACGCCCAGCGCCTGCGTGAATGCGCGATCGGTGTAGATGATGCTCAGCAGGGTCTGGCGGGTATCCTGCACCCGCTCATGGAAATAATAGGCGCCAATGACGAATTCGAGATCGGGCAGGCTGCCGACGAGCTGGAATTCCTGACTTTCCTGCTTCTGCTTGACCTTGTTGTAGGAGGTTACACCCGAAATGCCCCAGATCGGGGTCGTGGGATCAATGCCCAGGCTGGTCCCGCCAAGCCGGGGAAACAGAATGCTGGCGGGTCGGGCGACAGGAAATTTGGTCAGGTTGAACGCGCCGCCAAGTTGGTTAGCCCCTTCCTCGCTTGTTTTCCGGAACGCGGTGATCGACCGCAGCGTCAGGGCGTCGTTCAGTTCCCAACCCGCTTGCAGCGTATGACCCGATGCCTCGGTGCGGAAAGGCGCATTGTAAAGGGATGTCCATGCCGTGTCGGTACGGCGGTCCAGCCTGTCCGTCAGCGGCCGCGCGCCCGTGAGAGTGGCGAGCGGCAACACCGTGCGGCCATTTGCGTCGATCAGCGGGGGCCGGACCAGCACATTGTAATCGCGCGTGTCCTTCGTCACGCTGTGATCATAGGCATAGTCGACGGTGATGGCGGACGTCGGCTTCCACCGCACGCTGGCGCGATAGCCTTCGCCATCGAACGCGCCGAAATCATCTTGTCGCGCGATGCGGGCGACCCGCGGGCCGTTCTTCGTCCATCCATCATGGCTGGAGTTGAGATAATCCAGCTTGATCGAGAAACCGGCAAATTCCGGAAGGTTGAGATGGGCTTCATAACGACGCTGATCGAAATTGCCGATCGTCACCTTGCCGTCGCCGCCCAATATGCCGGTCGGCTTCTTGGTCACGATGCGGATGGCTCCGCCTTCGGCATTGCGGCCGAACAGCGTACCTTGCGGGCCGCGCAGCACCTCGATCCGCTCCGGATCGACCAGCTCGGCGCCCATGCCCTGAGCACGGCCCAGATAGACGTCGTCAATATAGACCGCAGTGCCCAGCTCCACCGTGCCCTGTCCGGGATCGCTGTTGGTGACGCCGCGCATGTCGACGATCAGCAGGCTCTGGCTCCCCGCGAAAGGCTGCATGACGACGCCGGGTGGCGGCGACTGAAACAGGGCGGTGAGACCGGTCGCGCCGCGGGCTTCAAGGGCCTCGCTCGAATAGGCGCTGACCGCAATCGGCACGTCCTGAAGATTTTCGGCCCGCTTCTGGGCGGTGACGATGATTTCCGCGACGCCATCTTGTGCCACTGCCGGCACGGCCAGGCCCATCAGCAAGCCAGGTAGCGAAATCCCGGCCAGATAAATTTTCCCTCTCCGCATATCTTCTCCCATTTTCACGGCCATGTCTAAGACATATGACTTAAGATGAGACATGTCTCTTAGAAGGGAGAAGGCCAGAGCGCCAATCCGCACGGAAATGATCGCCTATGCGATCCATGACTCGCAAAGGCGGGGAGGAGACGGTTCCTGCGCTACGGATACCGTCTTAACTTCCCGGTGCCGGTCTGAGGCACATGGCCCGCAGCATTTCGATGCCTTCGGCCAGAAATTCCGCTTCGGGCATGACTTCCAGCCCTTCGGACAAATTCTTGTCCCGTTCGAAAATCATGTCGAAAAAGGTGCAGGAGCCGTGCCGCAGGCGATAGCTCATCAGGTCGCGCGGCACATCGGGCTGCAGGGCGAAATAGAGCTCCATGGCTTCGCCGCTGGCAGGTGTCGAGTAAAGCTGGGCGTTGCGGATCTCGGTGCCTTCCCTCCAGCGGATCGCATGGCGAAAGAAGGATGCGTAGCGATGCACCCCCTGCGCATCGCGCAGTTCGTAGTTGGGCAGGACGAGCGCGCCGAGTACGGAGGCGGGATCACGCTCCCGCCCTTCGGCATGGATGGCGTCCAGCATCTGCCGCCGTCGCGCATCCAGTGTCGGCAGGCGATGGGCCCATATCGCGCGAACCAGCTTTTCGCGGTCATTGAAATGATAACTGACCGCGGAGTTGTTGGCGGCATTGGCTTCCAGTCGGACCTGGCGCAGCGATACATTCTCTATCCCATGCTCTCCGAACAGCCTTTCCGCCGCCTCTATGATGGCCAGCGCCGTGCCCTTGAACGACTGGGCAGGAAGATCATCCATGATGGGAGCCACTCTTTCTCTCTACAGCAATCAGTGGCTCCGCTATCCGCCCAACGCCGTCATAATGCAACGGCGCGCAAATGCGCCGGGGCCGTGCGTAGATCACACCCATCATATGGATGATGGAATTGGCAGGCCGGGCCTTTCGTTCTGTAGGCCGCTTGCAATAAGACATGTTTCTTATATTGCACGGAAGAGCGGCACGAAGCCCAAGAACAGCGAGAGGAATGCGCCGGTGCTCAATTCATTATTCGGACTGTCGGGCAAGAATGCGCTGGTGGTCGGCGCCGGCAAGGTGCCCCATGCCATTGCGTCCCTGTTCGGATCAGCGGGAGCGGCCGTCACCCATGCGCAGGAACCGGAACTGACGGAGGAGGGCGTCGAGGCGTTGTTCGATGGCGTGCCGGAACTCGACATATTGGTGAACGGCGCCATTGTGACCGGCCCCTGGCCGCTCGACGATCTGACGATGGACGAATGGGACCGCGTACATGCAACCAACGTTCGCGGCGCGTTCCTGCTCATGCGGCAGGCGGTGCGAACGATGCGCAGGCATGGCCGGGGCGGTCGTCTTGTCAACCTGTCGACCATCGGATCGGTTCATCCGGTGCTGCATGGCAATTATGCCTATGGCTCTTCCCGCGCCGGGATGAACGCCCTCACCCGGCAATTCGCGCTGGATTGCGCAGAGGACGGGATTGCCTCTAACGCCATTCTGGTGGGTGCGATCCCCTCGGACCCCTTCCCCGAAGGCTGCCCCGTGCCTCCCAAGGGGCCGGGCGTGAGGCCGGAGCGGTTTCCCATGGGCTATGGCACGCCTGAAGATGTCGCGCCGGTGGCGCTGCTTCTGGCGTCCGCCGCCGGCCGCTACATCAACGGCCAGACGATCGTCGTCGATGGCGGCTTCCAGATCGCATGACGGCCGATCGGATGGCCACGCTCTTCGACGGCTTCTATCAGATGGGCTTTGTCGCCCGCGATCTGGATCAGGCCACCGACGCGCTGGCGAGGCGGTTCGGCATAAGGCGTTTTCGCCGCAAGGCCTCTTCGCCATTCATGGACGCGGCGCATGCATGGGTGGGGTCCACCATGCTGGAAATCATCCAGATCCGGCAGGGCGCGCCCGAAATCTATGAAGCCTATGTGCCCGACGAGCCGTCCGCGGTCCGCCTGCATCATCACGGCTTTCGCGTGGCCGATGCGGCTGCCTGGGACGAGGTCAACCGACGCATCGACGAAGCAGGCCTGGCGACACCGATGCGCGGCGCCGTCATGGATGGCCAGCTCAACTATATCTACGCCGACACGCGGGCCGACACCGGGGTTTACAGCGAATATGTCTATCTGACCGGGGCGGCGACGTCGATCTATGACGACGTGCCCCATAACTGAAGGGAAATAAGGATGGCCGACAATGACGCGGTCGACATCTATGCGCAGCATCAGGCGCTCTACAACCGGGTGGCCGTGCCAAATCATGTGCCGCCCGAACTGGTGGTCGATTTCGATTATCTGCATCCGTCGGGCATTGAGGAAGGGGACGTCTACACTGCCTGGAAAAGGCTGCATGACGGCCCGGACATTGTCTGGACGCCCTGCAACGGAGGACATTGGATCGTCACGCGCGGCGAAGACATCAAGTTCGTGCAGGAGAATTTCGAGATCTTCAGCCATGAGGTGTTCACGATACCGCGCGGGTCATCCCCCGTCCGCATGCCGCCGCTGACCGTCGACCCGCCGTTGCACGCCCGCTATCGCGCCATTCTCAACCCCTTCTTCACGCCCAGCCGGGTGAGCCGGATGCGGGAGGATGCCGTGGTCCTGACCCGCAGTCTGATCGAACAGATCAAGCCGAAGGGCCGATGCGAGTTCGTCAATGATTTCGCGCGCGTGATGCCGGTGACGATGTTCCTTGGCATCGTTGACCTGCCGCTGGACCAGCGTGAGCGGTTTGTCGAATGGGGCGTCACCTTCATGACCGCGACGGATTCCCGGATGAAGCTGGGCGCGCAGGAAAAGGTTGTCGCCTATCTCCAGCAAGTTCTGGACGAGCGCGCCGCCAATCCCGGCGACGATCTGCTCAGCAAGATCGCGGGCTGGCGGAACAATGCCCGCTTCCAGGGCGAGTATGAAGTCATCGGCATGGCGGTCCTGATCTTCTTCGGCGGCCTCGACACCGTCGCCAACATGTTGGCCTTCATCACCCGTTACCTTGCGCAAAATCCGCAGCAGCGCCGACGCCTGATCGACGAGCCGGAGATCGTCCCCAAGGCAACGGAAGAGTTCCTGCGTCGATTTGGCCTGTCGAACACCGGCCGCCTGATCCTGCAGGACTTCAACTACAAGGATGCTGTCTTCAGGAAAGACGAGATGGTGATGGTGCCGATCTCGATGTCGAGCATGGACGACCGCTTGTATGATCGGCCGATGGACATCGATTTCGATCGCGATCCTGTGCACAACACCTTCGGCAATGGCCCGCACAAATGTGTCGGAAGCCCCCTGGCCCGCGCCGAAATACAGGTGTTTCTGGAGGAATGGCTGAAGGCCCTTCCCGACTTCCGGCTCGACCCTGAACGGCCGTCCGTCACCCATTCCGGTTCCGTCAACGGCGTCGATTCCCTGAACCTCGTCTGGGATTCCGCGACCACGCGCTGACCCCATCATACTGACAGGAGTTTCTATGTCCGCCCCGGAAGCACTTTCATTTTACGGCCTTGAAGGCAAGACCGCCATCGTCACCGGCGCTGGGTCCGGCATCGGCCGCGCCACCGCAACCCTGTTCACGCAGGTCGGCGCACGGGTGCTGTTCATCGATGTCGTCGAAGACGCCTTGCGCGAGGCAGCGGAAGCGACCGGATCGCCCTGGGCCGTCTGCGACATATCGGACGAGGCGCAGGTGCTCTCGACCTTCAAAAGGGCGGACGCGGAACTGGGCGGCCTCGACGTGCTGGCCAATGTCGCGGCCTATCGGCGCAAGGCGGACACCATGACGATGCCCGCGTCGGAATGGGACATCATGCACGCCGTCACCACGCGCGGTACGTTCCTGATGATGCGCGAGGCTATCAAGATCATGCGCGACCAGGGGCGGGGCGGCTCCATCGTCAACGTTTCGTCCGTGAGCGCCGACCATCCGACGATCTTCAACAACACCCATTATGACTCGGCCAAGGCGGGCGTCGATGCGATGACCCGCGCCGCCGCGGTCGAGTTCGCCGAGCACAAGATCCGTGTCAATTCGATCCAACCGGGCGGAACGGCAAGCGGCGGCGCGAAGGCGATGGGCGAGAGTCTGCCTTTCAAGGGGCCGATGACCCTGCCCGGCCGCATTCCGCTGGGCCGCATATCCCAGCCGATCGAACAGGCCCGCGCCATCCTGTTCCTCGCCAGCGACGCCGCCAGTTATATAACCGGCCATCATCTGACGGTGGACGGCGGCTATCATGTCTCCTGATGAAGACGGGGTTAGTCGCGGCTAACTATCCTGCCCAAATCCCCGCCAGCGACCTAGCCTGGGAAGCCCATGTCCGGCAAAGCGCGAATATCGGCTATCACCCGGTCGGTACGTGCCGAATGGGGGGCGAGAATGCGGTGGTCGACGGGACGCTGAAGCTACGCGGTATCGACGGCCTGCGGGTCGTCGATGCTTCGGTGATGCCGGTGATCGTATCGGGCAACACCAATGCCGAGACCATCATGATCGCAGAGCGAGCCGCCGAATTTATCCTTCGAGATAAGCGTGGATACTGAGGCGACGCCCACAAAAACGGTCATTCGTAACGATAGCTGTGGCGACAATCTCTCCGAGGAAACGCGCAAGGATATGATCGAGAAGGCGCAGCAGGGCCATGGCCGAGCTGCGCGCCGATCGGCTATCGCAACGTCAGTGACGAGCAGGGGGTAATGTCATCGCCGTTGATCCGGAGGCAGGGCCGATAGTGACGCGCCTGTTCGACTGATACGCAAGGCGCCTCTATTCTCAATACCTCCGCTTTGGCACATCGATGCCGCGGGGGCGTCCATCCCGTCAGGTCTTAGAGGGTAGCTGGCAGATCGCTGCCCTTCTAGCAAGCGTGGCCTGAATACCGCCGCCCTGTTGGTGAAACTCACCAGGAAGCTGGCCTGGCCAGCTATCGGAGCGATCAGTGCTGGACCTGAATGACCGCTTTGCCGGCGGCTGCCGACCCGGTTTACCTTGTGTCAGTCCGATGGTGCAATTGGCGAAGCCTCGTTCCACCCGCCACCCAAGGCCTGATAGAGGGCGATCCGCGCCGTGAAGGCATCTGCCTGAGCCTGGACAAGATTCAGCTCGGCGGCAAGCAGGCCGCGTTGGGCGTCCAACTGCTCAAGATAGGGCGAATAGCCTGCTTTGTAGCGATTTGAGGCAAGACGGAAGGTCTCGGCGAGCGCGTCGCGCTGAGCGGCCACGATGCGTAACTGGGTATCTGTCTGAACGATATTCGCGAGCGCGTCCTCCACTTCACGGAAGGCATTGAGAGCGGTTTTGCGATAGGCAAAGGCAGCCAGATCACGCTGCGCACCGGCGCTTTCCGCGCCCGCGCGCAAGCGCCCGCCCTCGAACAGCGGCGCAAGCACGCTACCGCCCAGCGACCAGATGGTAATCGGATTGTCGAGCAGCGTCGAGAAAACCGCACCACCCTGCCCGGTCAGGCGCAACTGGGGCAGGAAGCGCTTGCGCGCAGCCGCAAGGGCATGATCGGCGGCGGCAAGCTGAAGCTCGGCCTGCGCGACATCCGGACGACGACGCAGCAGTTCGGAAGGGAGGCCGGCTGGCACTGCAGGGTCTGTGAGCGCGGCAAGCGAAGCGCCGCGCTCTATGGGGCCGGGCAAGTCGCCGCTGAGCAGCCTGAGCGCGTTTTCCTGCCGCGTGCGCGCCTGCTCTAGCGGCGCGATGATCTGCAACGCGCCCTGATATTCCGCCACTGCCTGAGCAAGCTCGAGCCTGGGTGAATAACCTGCGTCCGACCGGCGCCTAATCAGTTGCAGCGCCTCCTTGCGTGCCTCGACGGTCTGGCGGGCGACGTCAAGCCGCGCATCGAGCGCGAGGAGAGTCACATAGCCGCTGGCCACGGTCGAGGCGATCGACAGGCGAACCGCGTCGCGGGCGGCCTGGCTTGCCAGCCATGCCGCGTGCGCTGCCGATTCCTGGTCGGACAGCCGGCCGAAGAGATCCACCTCCCATGCCGTCTGGACCTGCGCCTGCCCGGCGGTCTGCACTTCGGGCGTCCCGAACGCGCTGACGCTGCGCGAGCGTTCACCGCCCGCACCGGTCGCCAGGGTCGGCAATAGCGCGGCGCGCGTGCCTCTCTCCTGCGCCTTCGCTTCACGGATGCGCGCGCCGGCCATGGCAATGTCGAGATTGCCCGCAAGCGCGTGCTCGACCAGAGCGGTCAGGGCCGGGTCGCCGAAGGTCCGCCACCAGTCCGCATCAAGGGCACCACTCTGGTCGGGCGACGTGCGCCAGCCCTGCGGCGGCGTCACTGGATCGACCCGCGCGGTCTCGACATGCGGCCCGGCACAGGCAGCGAGCAGGAGAGGCAATGCCGCGATCGTGCAGGCGCGGCGCATCAGTCGTTTGTCTCGACATGCAACTCGACGGACATGCCGGGGCGCAGGCGTTTCGCCATCTCCTGCCCTGGATCGATCTTAACACGGACGGCGATGCGCTGCGCCACTTTCACGAAATTGCCCGTTGCATTGTCTGACTTGAGCACGGCGAACTCCGAGCCGGCGGCAGGCGAGAGATTCTCGACATGTCCCCTGAGCTTGGCGCCGCCCAGTGCGTCGATACGGAAGGTCGCGGGCTGACCGATGCGCATCTTGCGCGTCTGCGCTTCCTTATAGTTGGCGATGACCCAGCGATCGCGCGGGACCAGGAACATGAGCTGGGTTCCCGCCGAAACGAAGGCGCCATTGCGCACGCCGATTTCCGAGAGCTCACCGTCGACCGGAGCACGGATGACCGTATTGTCGAGATCGACCTGGGCGAGATGAAGCGCGGCCTGGGCGGCGGCGACGGAAGCCTCCAGCCCGCCACGCCCCACGATCACCGAACGGACGTCCTGTTGGCCAATCTGCTGCGCAGCACTGGCCTGTCGCACGGCCGCTTGGGCGGCGAGCAGCGCGGCGCGGGTCTGATCGCGCTCACGCTCGGAGATTGAGCCATCGGCGACGAGCGCGGCGGCCCGCTTCATGTCGGCCTGGGCGCGGACCAACTGGGCCTGCGCATTGGCAATGCCTGCCGACTGACCGGTGAGCGCTGCCTCGCGACCGCGCTGGCTTTGTTGCGAATTGGCCAGAGCGGCACGTTGCGCTGCAAGATTGGCCTTCGCCTGTTCGACGCGCGCGCCATAGATGCGCTGGTCGATGGTGACGAGGACATCGCCTTTCTTCACCGTCTGGAAGTCCTGCACGGGTACCCCGGTCACATAACCGCTGACCTGGGGGCTTATGATCGTCACCTTGCCGCGGACATAGGCATTGTCGGTGTCTTCGGCCCATCCGTCAAAAGGCGGCAGTCGCCAAGCGTAGAGGATGGCCACGATTCCTGCGAGCGCGAGAGCGCCGATCGCCACTGCCGCCGTGCGGCTTTTGCGGGGAGGACTCCAGCCCTGCGAAGAAGGCTCGACCTGCGGATCGGGAGGCGGCGCAGCTGCCGCCGCTCGGGATGTCGCCGCCTGATCCGTCATGAAACCCCCCGTTAACCTGCCTTTGCCGCCTGCGCCTGCAGGGCCTGCTGGAGCTGGATGATGGGCGAGGGCTCCTTGCGCCGCAAGATGGAACGGCGAATGAGAAGACCCCAGATCACGCCCGCAACGGCCAGCACGCCGACCAACAGAAACACATCATTGAAGGCAAGGATATTGGCCTCTCGGGCCACCTGGCGGGCCAGCAATGCTCCGCCCTCCGCACCGCGCAACAGCGGATCGCCAATCAGACCTCGAACCGACGCCGCGCCGCCTTCGACGCGCTGGGCGACCTGAGGATCCGTCATGACGATATTTTGCACCAGCGCATGCGAATGGAACTTCTCACGGACGACCTGGAAAGTGCCGAGCATCGTCGAACCGGCGAGCCCTCCAAGGCTCTGGCTCAGGTTGAACAGCACGACGAAGCTGATGAAATTCTTCGGTCCGGCAAGCAATGTGCGGGCAATGCCGATGACCATGGCCTGGGCAAGAAACAGGAGAGAGGCAAAGCCGATCATCGCCTGACTCAGATAGAAGCTGGAGGGGCGTGTCAGATTGGTCGAGTCCGCATCCATGAAAGCTGCGATGGCGATAAGGGCGACGGCGAGCGTAATCGGCAAGGACAGGTTTGCCGGATTGAGCGTCAATACGGCCGTCAGCAATCCCGCGACCGAGGCGAGCACGATCACGAGATTGAGCATCACCATCTGGTCGTTGATCATGCCGACCACATTGAGCAACCCGACCGAACCGAAGGCCTGCTCGGACAAGAGGATGCGCACTATGGACGCGATGAAAATGAGGCGCATCATCTGTCGCGTGCCAAGCCAGCGGGTATTGATGAGCGGGTTCTCGCGATAATGTTCGAGGATGAGCGAGGTGGCGACAAGCACGATGCCGGCACAAAGCGCCCAGCCGATCCAGGCACGCTCGGTCCACCATTCGATCCGTCCTTCGGAAAGCACCGCGATGAACAGCCAAAGGCCCGGGGCCAGCAATCCGATCGTCAGGAAGTCACGCCATTCGAACGCCTGGCTGCGCTGGCTCGGCGGCAACGGCAAGGCAAGAATGGCGGCCAGCGTGATCAGTGTGAGGCCCAGTTCGAACACATAGAGCATGTGCCAGTCGCCTGCGACGAGCAGCCCCGGCGAGACCATCCGGGCGAGCGGCGTCGCGAGTTGGGGAATGCAGATACCCATCATGATGCCGGTGAGCCGCTTTGGCGCGGTAAAACCCTGCATGAGATAGAGGATCGCGAGTGTGGTGAGGCCGCCGGACGCAAAGCCGCTCGCCGCGCGTACAGCCACCGACGACCAGAAGCCGTGCACGCCGAGGTGCAGAAGCGTCGTGACCGCGTAAATCGCCAGCATCCAGCGGATGAAGGGTTGCAAGCCGAACTGCTGGCGATATTTGACGAGCAGCAGGTTCGCACAGGTGTAGGTCATATAATAAGCCGCCGTCAGCCATGCCGCCTCGTTGGAATTGAGACCCAGCGTGCCCTGCGCAAACGCGATGTTGACCGTGATGAGCGCATTGCCAAGGCCGCTGGTGAGCCCGATCATGGCGCCGATCAGGATGTAAGACAGGCGGCGACCTGACGGATGGTCGGGATTGGCTGGTGACCCGGGCAAGGTCGGCTGCTCGTGCGGCTTGAATCGATAACCGGACTCATCTTCCATGAAGCATCAGCCTTGGCAGTCGTGAAGAAACTCCGCACCGGCAGGATGGCTAGACCACCAGTCCAAAATCGATGTCATGATCGTTCCAGAATCTGGCCGATGCAAGCGGTTAAGTTGGGCAGGGGCCTTGCTTCAACCAGAATTTCAGCGACTGCTCGTACTTGTATCGCACAATGCCCTGCTTGGCTTGTTCCGCTCTCAAATCGACCTTCCAAGAGGGGATTGGTGCTGCGGCTTAGGTGAATAAAAGACCGGTTCGGGAATCGGAACAGGGCCGCTGAATGTCTGGAATGTCGGATCCAACGGACAGTACAGTCGCTCCCACTCTCCGTCCGGAATAGCACTGTCACGCTCCGGAACCGACAGTCGCGAATGTCCCATCTGCAGTCGATCAGGCCACCTCAATAGTCTCAAAATATTGCGCAGATTTCGTTCGACTTCGCTGACGAATGGAGCGAACGCTGTCGACATGGAATAGTGGCTCGCTAAGGAGCCCCTGCCCCGCAAGGCTGCGCGCCACGGGGCTCTGGGTGGTGGGAGCGACAATAGCGCCGCTCCAAAAAGGAGACCATCCATGAACAGCCTTATTCGCCTTACCGACATCCAACTGGTACTGCTCGCCACCGCTGCACAGCGCGACAATGGCAGCCTGCTGCCGCCGCCCGACGCGGTGGGGGAAGGCCCTGCGCGCATTCGCAAGGTCGTCGAGCAGCTCATCCGGCGCGGGCTTGCCGCCGAGGTCGATCTCCCCTCAGGGGCCGACGCCTGGCGCACGGATGGCCTCCGCTCGATCGGGGTCGTCATCACTGACGCGGGCCGCGCCGCCATCGGCGTAGAGCCCGAGGAGGCAGAAGAACCCGCTACGGATCTACCTGAGCCGGAGGTCACGCCGATCGCCGAAGCCCCGTCACCTGCCGCACACAGCAAAAGCGCGCTGGTCCTGGAGATGCTCCGCCGCGAGAGCGGCGCCACGCTGGATGAACTGATCAGCGCCACCAACTGGCTGCCGCACACCACGCGAGCCGCGCTGACCGGCCTGCGCAAGAAAGGCAACGCGATCGACAGGCGCAAGCGCGGCGAGGTCACCTGCTATCATCTAGGGAACCAGGCCTGATGAAGCTGGACGCGCAGATCGCTGCCTTGGCAGCAATGAAGCCGACCGAGCTCAAGGCGGAGTGGCGGACGGTGCACGGGGCTGAGCCCCCGCGCATCGCCGCCAGCCTGCTCGCCCGCGCCTTGGCGCATGATCTGCAATGCGCCGCCCAGGGCGGCCTCGCTGAGCGGGTGCGGGTGCGCCTTCTTGGTGCGGGAGTGGCGCGCACTGCGTCCGCACCCAAGCTGACCCCAGGAACGCAGCTGGTGCGCGAGTGGGGCGGAACCAGCCATCATGTGTTGATGGAGGAAAAGGGCCGCTGCAGCTATAAGGGCAAGAGCTTCACCTCCTTGTCTGCCGTGGCCCGCCACATAACGGGCGCGCACTGGTCGGGCTCGCGCTTCTTCGGGGTGAAGCCATGACCCAGAAGAAGCGGCTGCGCTGCGCGGTCTATACGCGCAAGTCGACCGAAGAGGGGCTGGATCAGGCCTTCAATAGTTTGGATGCACAACGCGAGGCCTGCGCCGCCTATGTCCAGAGCCAGAAGAGCGAGGGCTGGACGCTCGTCCCCACGCTCTATGATGATGGCGGCGTCTCGGGCGGCAGCATGGAGCGCCCCGCCCTCGCCCGCCTGATGGCCGATGTTCGCGACGGTAAGGTCGACATCGTCATCGTCTATAAAGTTGACCGGTTGACCCGCAGCCTCAACGACTTTGCCCGTATCGTTGATGTGTTCGATGCGGCCGGCGCCTCCTTCGTATCGGTCACGCAGCAGTTCAACACGACGACAAGCATGGGGCGACTGACGCTCAATGTTCTGCTGAGCTTCGCACAGTTCGAGCGCGAGGTGATCGCCGAGCGCATCCATGCCGTGAAGCAGAAGGGCCGCTATCGTTATTATGTGTCCAGCATCGCATCCGCCACGAACGAGGCAGCGATCAGGGCCCCTGCCCTGCGGTTGCCAGCTACCGAGCTGGAGCAAGCCGCGGTCGATGCAGCCGCTGCACTCCTGGCCGATCCGCAAACATCATGGTGCTGCCGCAGGTTGACGCCCAAACGACCAGGCGCCGGATCGATGCGGGCCAGGCACTTGGATCAGCGATGCGCGGCAAACGGAAGAGCGAGGTTCGTAGAACGCTGCAAGCTCTCGATCTTGCTATTATGGTCCACGCCGACAGGATCGACGCCTCGATCAGCCGCCGCCGTCTTGTTGCGTTGCTGGATGGCACGGCGCCAATCGTGAAAGACGACGGCCACCGCCTGCCGCTCCACATCGAAACCGCGCCGGATCGGCATGGGCGCAATCTCAAGCTGGTGCTGCGATCAGGCGAAGAGCAGAAGCCCAACGTCGATCTGGAGCTGATCGCTCTGATCCGCAAAGCGGAAGTGGCTCGGCAGCAGCTCTTCACGCAAACTTCCGCGACGAACGATCGCACAGCCGAGCGGGTCGCGCGACTGGCTTTCCTCGCGCCAGACATCATCACCGCCATTCTCGAAGGCCGGCAACCGGCGACACTCACGTCCCGGCGACTCATGAAGCATGCTGCCATTCCGCTGGACTGGAAAGCGCAGCGCGAGGCGCTCGGCTTCCAGTGCGCCTTGGCAAAACCGTGTGCCACCCGGAGAGGTCCCGTGAGACGCGGGGCCTTTTCTGTGGCTCTGAGGCCCAAAAGCACGTCTCTGCGGCACTCGGTTCTGCGGCACCTCGACAGAATGGCGCGGAACTGCGCCATTTTCGAGGCCCGGCACAGGCACTGCCTAAAAGGCCTCGTAATACGAGAATGCGTGGTGCACCCGGCGGGATTCGAACCCACGGCCCTCAGATTAGGAATCTGATGCTCTATCCTGCTGAGCTACGGGTGCCCGGTGACGGCTCTATTGCGAGAGAGCGGCGCGGTCAATTCTTCGCGTCGGGGGGAATGACCGGAAAAGGCAGCGGCGCAACCTCCACGCCCTCCGCGATCAAGGCTCGGGCCTCGCTCAGGGCCACTTCGCCATGGATGCTGGTGCGATCCTGCTCGCCATAATGCATGGCGCGCGCCTTTTCCGCGAAGTCGCGCCCGACCCAGGTCGAATCCTCCAGCGCCTTCTGCTGCGCCTTCGCCAGCGCAAGCACCAGTTCGCGCATTTTCGCTTCCTCGCCCGCACCCATGGTGATCGAAGCATCGCCCGAAGAAGCGATCTGCGGCATGGTTTCCGGCCGGCTGTTCCCCTTGGCAGCGACGGCGGGAGCCATCACCGCCTTGCCGACATGCCAGTCGCCGCAAAGCGGGCAGGCGAGCAGCCCACGCGCCTTCTGATCCTCATAATCGGCGCTGGAACCGAACCACGCCTCGAACACATGGCCTTGGGATTCGCATTTGAGGTCGAAAACGATCACGATAGCGTCACATCCATGGGCAGGGATCGCCGGTTGGCGAGCGCGGGCACCCGCCCGCGCACGTCCTCTATGCGCGACAGATCGATCTCCGCAAGAGCAAGGCCCGCCTGCTCGCCCATGTCGAGCACCATGTCCCCCCATGGGTCGACGATCAGGCTATGCCCGTAGGTGTCGCGGCCATCCGCATGATGGCCCGTCTGCGCGGCGGCGATGACGAAGCATCCCGCCTCTATGGCGCGCGCCCGCAGCAATATGTGCCAGTGCGCCCTCCCCGTCGGCACGGTGAAGGCAGCCGGCATCAGCAGCACCGTCGCGCCTGCGTTGGTGAGCGCCCGGTAGAGATCGGGAAAGCGCATGTCGTAACAGACCGACAATCCCATGCGGGCCCAGGGGGTGTCGACCGCCACGACCCGTTCGCCCGGCCCATAGACCGACGATTCGCGCCAGCTTTCGCCCGTCGCCAGATCGACGTCGAACAGATGGATCTTGTCGTAGCGGGCCCGGATCGCACCGCTATCGTCGATCATGAAGCTGCGATTGGCCCAGCGTCCGTCGCTCCGCTCATCCTTCAGCGGGGTCGAGCCCAGATGCACCCACAGCCCCTGCTTCGCCGCCGCATTACGCACTGCGGCGAGGACAGGGTCGTCCGCCTCCGAATGCAGGGTCGCCGCCGCCCTTTGCCGGTCGCGGTCCAGATAGCCCGCCATTTCGGGTGTGAAGAGAATATCCGCCCCCTCCCCCTTGGCACGCGCAGCCATGTCCGCGATGGCGGTGGCATTGGCGGCGGGATCGATCCCGCTGGTCATCTGGAAGATGGCGGCGCGCATCCGGCCTATGCCCCCAGCAGGGCGTCGAGCTTGCCCTGCCGCTCAAGCATCGCCATGTCGTCGCTGCCGCCGATATGCCGGCCGTCGATGAAAATCTGGGGCACGGTCGTCCCGCCATTGGCGCGGTCCAGCATTTCCTGCTGCCTGGGCCCGCCCATGGTGATGTCATATTCCTCGAACGCCACGCCCTTTCCGTTCAGCAGCGCCTTCGCCCGGGCGCAATAGCCGCACCAGGCCTTGGTATAGATTTCGACCTTCGCCATGTCTTACTCCTTGATCGTCGAAATTGTGGTTCGGCGGCTGTTTGTCAATCGGCGCCGTCCGGCAGCACCCGCGCCCAGCACAGCAGATGAACGCTTGCCGCTCCGCCGCGTTTCAGCGCCCGGGCGCAGGCGGCCGCCGTTGCGCCGCTGGTCTGCACGTCGTCGATCAGCAGAACGGCGCGTCCCTCGAGCATATGACCCGGGGCCAGGGCGAAGGCGCCGTGCACCGCCTTCGCCCGCGTCTTCGGACTCATGCCGCGCAGGGGCCGGGTCCGGCGGGTGCGGAGCAGCGCATGATTGTCGACCGGCAAGCCGGTCAGCCGCGCCAGATGGCGGGCGATCAGCGCCGACTGGTTGAAGCCCCGCCACCACAAGCGCCAGCGGTGCAGCGGCACCGGCACGATGACGGCATCGCGCGCCGCCGGAACCTGCCGCGCCATCTGCCTCGCAATCAGCCGCGCAAGACCGATGCGCCGCCCATATTTCAGCCGCAGCGCCACGGTGCGGGCGACATCGCCATAGGCCAGCACCGCCCGCGCGCTGTCATAGGGCGGCGGATCGGCCAGACAGGCTCCGCATTCCGCGCCATCCCCGCGGTCATAGTCGAAGGGAAGCCCGCAGCGGGCGCAGCAGGGCGCGCCCAGGAACCGCATCCCGCTCCAGCAGGCGAGGCAGAAGGCATCATCCGCAGCCACGATCTCGCCGCAGCCGGGGCAGCGTGGCGGCAGGGCATAATCGACCAGCGGGCCGAGCGCGGTTTTGAGGAGCGGGACGCTCTTGTGAAGCAGGGCAAGGGACATCATCTCCCTTGTTCCCGCTCCTTCGCCCATGCACAAGGCCCCGATGACCAATCCCGACATCTTCGACCGAGCCCTGCGCGCCAAAAGGCGCGACCGGATGATGGCGCGCTTTGCCGAGCATGACTTCCTCTATCGCATGATGCTGGACGAACTGCTGGACCGGCTGGGCGACGTGCAGCGCGAGCTGAAGGAAGTGCTGGTGATCGGCTGCCCCGACGGCAGCGCCCGGGCCGCGCTGGAGGCGATGGGCAAGAGCGTCGTCTGCGCCGACCCCGGCTTTGCGGCGGCGAAGGCGCAGGGCGGCGTGCAGGCCGATGAAGACGCCCTGCCCTTTGCCGATGAAAGTTTCGACCTGGTGATCGCCTGCGGCACGCTGGACAGCGTCAACGACCTGCCCGGCGCGCTGATCCTGATGCGGCGGATATTGCGCCCCGACGGGCTGATGCTGGCTGCTTTCGCGGGCGCAGGCTCGCTGCCGCTACTCCGCGCCGCGCTAATGACGGGCGAAGGGGACCGGGCGGGGCAGCATATCCATCCGCAGGTCGACGTTCGCTCGGCGGGTGATCTGCTGGCGCGGGCAGGCTTTACCATGCCGGTCGCGGACGGCGAAGTGCTGACGGTGCGCTACGGCGATATATTGCGGCTGATGCGCGACTTGCGGGGCATGGGGGCCGGCAATGTGCTGGCTTCGCGGCCGCCCGCGTTGCGGCGGGACGTTCTGATCGGGGCCACGGAGCATTTCGCGGCGGCGGCCGACGTCGATGGGCGGACGGCGGAGCAGATGGCCGTCATCTATCTTAGCGGATGGAAGGCCGATCCCAGCCAGGCGCAGCCCGCGCGACGGGGCAGCGCGACCGTTTCCCTGGCGGAGGCGCTGAAGCCGAAGCATTGACGGCGGTGAAAATGCAGCAAGGGGACTGTTCAATATGCCGCACCCATGCCCGCTTCCCTTTCCGAAATCCCCCATAATTCCGCCATTTTACCGATTGGCACACGTCTTGCGATTTTCCCCGGGCAACAACCGGAGACTTGCCAGCCGTGCCGACCCTATCCGACAGCGCCCCCACAAAGGCCAAGCAGCCCGATGAGATCTGGTTCACCCGCTGCCCCGTTCCGACTGCCACCGGCATCGCCTACAAGCTGGGCTGGCTGACCGAGAGCTTCGAGGGCGACGGCATTGCGCTGCGCACCTTGCAGGAGTCGGGATCGGAACTCGGCCGCCATCATTATGACCACCGCCTGCCCACGCTGATCCGCGAGGGCGGCAACATGCTGGCCATCGCCGCCCGCGCCCAGGGCGAGCCGACGAAGCTGATCGGCCTCACCTGGATCGAGGAGAGCCAGCTCATCCTAGCGCGGCCGGATTCCGGCATCCGCTCCGCTGCCGATCTCAAGGGCAAGCGGCTAGCCCTGCCCGGCTGGAGCCACAACGACATCCCCAGCCATGTGCGCGGCACCAGCATCGCGCGCGGCATGTCGCTCGCGGGGTATAAGGGCGCCCTGGCGTCGGCGGGGCTGAGCTTCGACGATGTAGAGCTGATCGAGACGCCCGACCGGCTGCGCAATATCGGCGGCAGCGGGCGCGACCTGCAACCACGCGGGTCGGGCCAGCGCAGCGGCGTAGGCCGCCTCTGGCCGATCGAGGCGCTGGTCGAGGGCAAAGTCGACGCCATCTATGTGAAGGGCGCCGCTGCGCTGGATCAGGCGCGGGAGAACGGTCTGGTCGTCGCCATCGATCTCGACGCCCTGCCCGACCCACGCTTTCGCGTGAACAACGGCACGCCGCGACCGATCACGGTCCATCAGAGCCTGATCGACGATCATTTCGACCTGCTGGTCCGCTTCCTGGCCGTCACCCTGCGCGCAGCCGATTGGGTCGCGGAGCAGCCCGACCGGCTGCGCGACATCCTCGAATATGAAACGGAGGGCAGCGCGCAGGCCGTCGACCAGGCCTATGCCCGGCTGCACGAAGGGCTGCACCCGACATTGGACGACGAACGGCTCGCCCTGTTCGACCTTCAGAAGAAGTTCCTGTTCACCCACGGCTTCCTCGATGCGGATTTCGCCCTGTCCGACTGGGTCGATCCCCGGCCGCTGGAGGCCGCCCGCGCCCTCAACGCCCAGCGTCCCCAACCTGTCGCCATTCCAGCCTGAAAGGAAATAAGCATGTCTGACACCAACGGACTTTCAAGGGAAACGATCGGCTTCGTGCTGCAGACGGAGAAGGACGCCCGCCGCGCCTTCCGCGTCCTGCGCGAGACCCATACCATCTCGGCCAGCGGCACCCTGTTCTTCGCGGTCCGCATCCCCGGCGAAGACAAGATCATCACGCTGAACTATGCCGGTCTGTGGGAAGACGATCCCGATCAGGCCGTCACCAGCGTCATCGGCTTCGACGGCACACTCCATTGGGGCAATGCGCCGGGCGGGGCGGCGCGCTACCTCAAGATCTTCAAGAAATATCCGGACTTCCAGGCGATCAGCCATGTCCACACGCCGCATCTGGGCGCCTATTCGCAGGCGCATTCGGAACTGCCGCTGCTGTACGTGCCCAACCGCCGCTTCCGCTTCACCGCGCAGCTTCCGGTCTATATCAACCGCCGCCAGCCTGAGCCGGACTTCATCCTGGAAGCGATCGAGCAGGATCGCGAAGTCCCCGGCATCGTGGAGGCCAATGGCGGCGCGACCATCTGGAGCTGGAAGGGGCTTCGCGACCTCACCAACACCATCGTGCTGCTGGAGGAAGGCGCGCAGTTCCAGATATTGGGGCAGGCGCTCGGCGGGTCAAAGCCCTTCGGCCCCGGCGTGCTGGAGCAGCAGTGGAAGATGGGCAAGCTGGTGCCGCCCGACGCCCGCGTCGATGATGACGGCACGATCCATCTGCCTGAAACCGCGCAAGCCGCCGAATGATGTTTGCAGTCCGGCGCCGTTGCTGACGCATTTGCGCGGTTAATCGGACCAGACCCCTCCCGTTCGCCCTGAACCTGTCGAAGGACCTTCCTCTCCTGAAGAAGTGAAGGGCTTCGACAAGCTCAGCCCGAACGGAGGTGAGGTGGTTCCGGTCAACCGCGCCATGCTCCAGCAGCGGCGTCGCTTTCCGGAGCGATCCCATGTCCCAGAAGAAGCGCCAGCTTGCGCTCGCCGTTTTCCTGACCCGCCACGGCCATCATCCCGGCGCCTGGCGCCAACCGGGCACCGCCGATACCGGCAAGCCCGATTTCCGCTATTGGGCCGGCCTCGTCCGCACCGCCGAGCGCGGCAAGCTGGACGCCGCCTTCTTCGCGGATTTCGTGGGGCAGAGCGGCGACAGCACCAAGGGGATCGCCCGGCGGCACGCTTTCCTCGATTTCGAACCGCTGACCGCAACGGCGGCGCTGGCCAGCATCACCAGCCATATCGGGCTGGTGGCGACGGTGAACACCAATTTCGAACAGCCCTATGCGCTGGCGCGGCGCTTCGCCTCGCTCGACCATATCAGCGGCGGGCGGATCGGCTGGAACATCGTGTCCTCGCTGGCGGACGGCGCGGCGAAGAGCTTCGGCATCGACCAGCCCGCCAGCCACGCCGAACGCTATGCCCGCGCCCATGACTTTGTGGAGCTGGCCAAGGCGCTGTGGGACAGTTGGGAAGACGACGCCTTCGAGGGCGCGGACAAGGACAGCGGCATCTACCTCAATGCCGACGCCGTGCACCCGGTCCATTATCGCGGGCCCTATTACGGCATCGACAGCGTGCTCGACATGCCGCGCCCGATCCAGGGCTATCCGGTCTTCGCACAGGCCGGCAATTCGGAGGTCGGCCGCGATTTCGCCGCCCGCCATGCCGAGATGATCTATGCCGCCGCCCAGTTCATCGAGGATGCGCAGGCCTTCTACAAGGATGTGAAGACGCGGGTCGCCGGTTACGGGCGCGATCCCGATACGCTGAAGGTGATGCCGGGCCTGTCCTTCACCATCGGCTCCAGTCTTCAGGAGGCGCAGGACAAGTTCGGCGCGCTGGAGGAGAAGGTCGATTTTTCAGGCGACCTCAATTTGATGGGACATGACGTCAGCGCCTATCCGCTCGACGGCCCGCTGCCCGACCTGCCGGAACCGGAGAATGGCAAGGGCCGCTGGCGGCAGCTCACCGCGCTGGCGCGGCGCGAGAATCTCACCATCCGCCAGCTTTTCCTGCGCTTCAACGCGGTGCGCGGGCATCGGGTGGTGCTGGGCACGCCAGTCGACATTGCCGACCAGATACAGGACTGGTTCGAGCGCGACGCCGCCGACGGTTTCAACCTGATCCCGCCGCTGTTGCCGAGTTCATTGGAGGATTTCGTGGACCTTGTGGTGCCGGAACTCCAGCGGCGCGGACTGTTCCGGACGGAATATGAGGGCACGACGCTGCGCGAGCATCTGAACCTGCCGCGTCCGGAGAATCCGAATGAGCGGCACGCTCCCGCCGAAGCCGTTCTGGAGTCCGCCGCCTAGGACTGTCCTGCTCCTGCCGGCGCAGGAGCATATCCTACCAACATCGAAAGGATTGCCGAATGAGCAACACACTCGACACGCTCTGGTACACGCGCTGCCCGGTGCCGACCGGCCTTGGCATCGCCATCCAGCAGGGCTGGCTGGAGGAAGCCTTCCGCGCGCAGGGCACCAGCCTGTCCTCGCTGCTCGAATCCAGCGATTTTTCCAAGCGGGAGTCGCATTTCTCGCACACCGTCCAGAACAGCGTGCGCCATGGCGGCAATATCCCGGCGATCAGCGCGAAGGCGCGGGGCCGCGACACGCGGGTCATCGGCCTGTCCTGGGCGGACGAGACGCAGTTGATCCTGGCCAGCCCGGAGTCCGGCATAGAGACGGTGCGCGACCTGAAGGGCCGCCGCTTCGGCCTGCCCAACTGGAAGAATGTCGAGATCGACTTCACCCGCGCCCAGGCCATTCGCGGCCTTGAAAATGCGCTGCGGCTGGAGGGACTGGAAGTCTCTGACGTCGAGATCGTCGATCAGGACATCGAGACTCATTATAGCGACGGGCAGGCGCAGACGGTCGGCGGCACGCTTGCCTGGAACGGGCGCAGCACCAGCCGGGCGCGGGCGAATAATCTCGAACTCATCGCCCTGCTGCGCGGCGAGGTCGACGCGATCTTCCTGAAGGGCGCGAGCGGCGCCCAGATCGCGCATCAATTCGGGCTCAAGACGGTGATCGATACCGGCATCCATCCCGATCCGCTGGTGCGCTCCAACAATGGCACGCCGCGCACGCTGGCGGTGGACGGGCATCTGATCGACCATCATTTCGACGCCGCCGTCACCATCGTCGAGCAGGTGCTGCGCGCCGAACGTTGGGCGCAGTCCCACCCGTCCGACGTCCGCCGTTATCTCGCCCGCGAAACCAACAGCAGCGAATATTGGGTCAGCATCGCCTATGGCGAGGACGCGCAGACGAAGCTGAAGACCGACCTTGCCGAACAGTCGGTCACGGCAATCCAGGACTTCACCGACTTCCTGCACCGCTGGAACTTCATTCCGCAAAGCTTCGACGTGCGCGACTGGATCGACGCCCGTCCGCTGGAAGCGGCGCAGTCGCTCGCGCTCGCAAGCTGAACGGAACCATGGGGGAGAGAGAATTTCCGCAACGCAGCCCGTTGCTGCGCTGCCTTGCCATCTATGGCGAGATGCCGGGCCGGTTTGCGCTGACCGCGGTGCTGCTGGCCGCCGTCAACGTCGCGCTGGTCGGTCAGCAGGTGATGGTCGGCCATGCCGTGCAGGAAGCGCAGCATGGCAGGCTGGTCGCTGCCGGTCCGGACGGGGTGCTGCATTATGACCGCGCCTGGTTCTGGGTCGCGCTGCTGATCGGCCTCTCGCTGGCGCGGGCGGCGGTGCAATATGGCGCGGGCCTCCTCTCCCTCTCCATCGGCCAGCGGCTGCTGACCATCCTGCGCGGGCGGATATTGACGCAGATACAGCGCCTCGACCTTGCCTATCACTGGCGCCATGGCGTGGGCGAGATGGTGACGCGCATGACCCGCGACGCCGACAAGGTGCGCGACGCGCTGATCAATTTCTGGCGGCAGATATTCGAAACCGGGCTGATTGTGACCATCTCGCTAGGCCTGCTGGCGCTCTATTCGCCCTGGCTCGCTCTGGGGCCGCTGGTCCTGCTGGCGATCGGCATCGGCCTGCTCTGGTCGGAAGCCGACACGCTGGTGGCGCTCGACCGGCGGATCGGGGATGCCTATGACGCGGTGACGCAGGACCTGTCGGAAGGCGTCAACGGCGTCCGCGTCATCAAGGCCTTCTCCCTGGGCGAAGCGCGGGCCGAGCGCTTCCGCCGCCATGTCGACCTGTTCCGGGTGGAGGCGCGGGCGGCGATCCGCCATGCCTGCCGCCGCATTCCCCTGCCCCAGACGATCATCGCCCTGTCCCATGCCTGGGTGCTGGGCCTGGGCGCCTGGATGGTGGCGCATGGCGCGCTTGGCCTGGGCGCGCTGGTGGCGGCGATGCTGGTCGTCAACACGCTGGTCCTGCGGATCGAGAGCATCGGCCGCCTGCTGCAGGTGATCGCGGACGCCCGCGCTTCGGCGGCGCGCATCTGGGAAGTGCTGGATGCGGAGCCGGTCATCAATTCGGGCAATGCGCCGCTGCCCGAAGGCCCCATCGGTTTCCGCCTGTCGCATGTCGCCGCCTCGCCCTTGGGCGACGGGGCGACCGTGCTGCGCGACCTCAGCCTTGCCGTGCGGCCGGGCGAGGTGGTGGCGCTGGTCGGCGCGACAGGATCGGGCAAGAGCATTCTCACCGCCCTGCTCCCCCGGCTGGTGGAGGTGGACGAGGGCCGCGTCGAACTGGGGTCGGCGGAAGCCGGCTGGCGGGACGTGCGGACGAGCGACCTGCATGCGTTGCGCCGCCGCGTCCATGTGCTGCCGCAGGAAAGCTTCCTCTTTTCCGACACGCTGGCCGCCAATCTGCGCCTCTGCGCGCCCGATGCGACCGACGACGAGTTGCGCGCGGCGCTGGACAAGGCGGCGGCTGGCGAATTGCTGGCCCGCCTTGAGGACGGGCTGGAAACGCGGGTGGGCGACCGGGGCGCGACCCTTTCGGGCGGCCAGCGCCAGCGTGTGTGCCTGGCCCGCGCATTGCTGGCGGATGCAGACATATTGGTCCTGGACGACGCCACCAGCGCCCTCGACGCGCAGACCGAAAGGCGGGCCATCGACAATATCCGCAAGCTCCGCGCCGAGCGCCCGGTCACTCTGCTGATCGTCGCCAGCCGCCTGTCGACCGCGCTCGCCGCCGACCGGGTGGCGGTGCTGAGCGGCGGCCGGATCGTCGCGGAGGGCACACATAAGCAATTGTCGCAGGACAGCGCGGCCTATCGCGACCTGATGGGACTGTAAGACAGATGAACGCATTCAGAGGCGACAGCGCCCTGTCCGACATCGAGCTGGAGGAGAAATTCTCCCAGCGCAGCCTGAACCAGAGCGTGGTCGAACGGCTGATCCCGCTGCTCGCGCCGATCTGGCGGCCCATCGCGGCCGTCATCGGCATAGAGATGGTGCAGGTGCTGGCGATCTTCGCCCGGCCGCTGCTGATCGGCCTCGTCATCGACCAGGGGCTGCGCCATGCCGAGACCAAGGCCGGAGGCGGCGTCGACGCGCCGCTGATCGCCTGGGCCTGCGCCGGGCTGGCGGCAAGCTGGGCCGTGCGTTTCGCGCTGGGCGGCCTGTCGCAATATTGCGCCGGGATCGCGGCGATCCGCCTGCTCAACGACCTGCGCACCCGCGTCTTCGCCCATGTCCAGACGCTCAGCGTCGGCTATTTCGACCGCACCAAGGCGGGCCGCATCATCGCCCGCGCAGACCGCGACGTCGACACGCTGGAACCGCTGCTGATCCAGGGGCCGCCGGAATTCCTCTCCGCCCTGTTGCGGCTGTGCCTGTCCGGCTTCCTGCTGTGGCTGATCGCGCCGGTGCTGCTCGCGGGGCTGGTGGCGGTGGTGCCTGTCCTGATCGCCGCCACCTTCCTCTTCAAGCGCGTGGCGCAGCGCAGTTGGGCCAAGGTGGCCGAAAACCGCAGCCGCTTCACCGCCCATCTGGTCGAGACCGTGGCTGCCGTCCGTCTGATCAAGCAATCGGGCCGCGAGCAGGAAAATCTGGCTAAATATCAAAGGCTGCTGGAGGACTTCAATTCCTCCCTGATCTACGGCTCCGTCCGCTCGGGCTGGTTCGCGCCCTTTACCGGCCTGCTCACCACGGCGGGCCTGGCGCTGACGCTGATCGTTGGCGGACGCGGCATCGCGCTCGGCACGCTCACACTGGGCGAACTGACGCAAAGCCTGTTCTACGTTTTCCTCTTCCTTGCGCCCCTGCAGGAATTCAGCGACCTTTTCGAACGTTTCGCCAACGGCACCGCCTGCGCCCAGCGCGTCTTCCTGCTGCTCGATACGCAACCCGACATCGTGGATCGGACCGATGCCGCCGTCCTCGACGCGGTGGAGGGCCGGATCGAGTTCCGCAATGTCCGTTTCGGCTATCGCCCCGGCCAGCCGGTCATTCGCGACCTCAGCCTGGATATAGAAGCGGGCGAGCTATTGGCGATCGTCGGTCCGACCGGCCATGGCAAAAGCACGCTGGTCCAGTTACTGACCCGTTTCTACGATGTGGACGAAGGGTCGATCCTCCTGGACGGGCAGGATATTCGCGCCGTTTCCGAACGCAGCCTGCGCCGCCATATCGGCGTCGTGCTTCAGGACAATGTCCTTTTCGGCGGAACGGTGCTGGAAAATCTCCGCCTCGCGAGGCCCGAGGCCAGCGACGAAGAACTGATCGCGGCATCGAAGCGCATAGGCGCGGACGAAGTGCTCGATGCTTTGCCCCACGGCTATGCGACCCATGTCGGTCCGCTCGGCAGCCAGCTCAGTCAGGGACAGCGGCAACTGGTTTGCCTTGTACGCGCCTATCTCGCCGATCCATCAGTGCTGATCCTGGATGAGGCGACCTCCGCCATCGACGTCAGCACCGAAAGGCGCATCCAGCGCGCCTTGCGGGTGCTGTGCGAGGGGCGAACCTCCATCGTCATCGCCCATCGCCTGGAAACCATCCGGTCGGCGCACCGCATCGCCGTCATCGAAAATGGCGGGGTGCGGGAAATCGGATCGCACCGCTCGCTGCTGGAAAGCGGCGGGCGTTACGCCGCCATCTATCGGGCGCATGAGGAAACAGCGGTCTTGATGGAGCAGCCAATGGCGGCTGCCCTGCCCTGATGCACGATCAGGGCGTGGAATCGCGCCTGTCCTTTTCCGGATAATCCTCCGGCTTCACCTGCCCCACCACCGGACGATCCTCTACCCGTTCCTGATCCTGCCCACCGGTCGTCCGGGGGTCTTCCTCTTCGCGCCCGGGCAGGGCGTCGCCCAGCGGTCCCTTGGGCGTCCGCGCCTTTTCGGGCGCATGATCGCGGTCATTCCGATCCATCGCTCGCCTCCACTTTTTCGGCAGTGCCCGGCTCGGCCATCTTGCGATGCCGCTCCGCCAGTACGCCCGCCGGCGTGACATGCGCGGCGGCGGCCTGCAGCTTGTTCTTCCAGCCGGATACGATATGCGCCTTCCCGTCCATCAGCGCGTCCCAGCCGTCCCTGGCGACCTTGGCCGGATCGTCCTTCTCGTCCGCGCCGACCTTGGTGTCCAGCATCTCGGCGCGGTCGAAGAACTCGGTCTCCGTCGGGCCGGGCATCAGGTTGGTGATGGTGACGCCATCGGCATCCTTGATCTCGTTCCGGACCGCATCGGCGAAACTGTCGATGAAGGCCTTTGTGCCATTATAGACCGCCTGGAAGGAGCCGGGCATGAAGCCGGCGATCGATCCGGTGACCAGCACCTTGCCCGCATTCCGGGCGACCATCGGCCGCAATATCTGCTGGAGCAGGTAAACGGTGCCCGTGATGTTGGTGTCGATCACCCGGCGCCAGTCGGCCACGTCCTGCTCCAGAAAGGCATGGCCCAAACCCCGCCCCGCATTGGCGCAAAGCAGGTCGACCCGCCGCCCGCCGGTACAGGTGATCAGGCGGTCCACCCCTTCCATGGTGGAAAGGTCGGACTCCACCGCCTGCACGTCGACGCCATGACGCCGAAAGTCGTCCGCCGCCGCATGGATCAGCGGTTCGTCGGCCACCACCAGCAGGTCATAGCCGTCCTGCGCGGCGAGATGCGCAAGTTCGAAGCCGATGCCGGTCGACGCACCGGTCACGATCGCGAATTTCTGCGAAGCCATATGCTTCTCCTTTCAGGCGTCCCGGGCGGGCTGCATGCCCGGCTTCAGGACGATCTTGGTCACTTCGTTCTGCCTGTCGTGGAACATGCGATAGCCCTCCGCCGCCTGCTCCAGCGGCAGGCGGTGGCTGATCAGGAAGGTCGTATCGATCTTGTCCTCCATGATCGCGTTCAGCAGGCCCGGCATATAATGCTGCACATGGGTCTGGCCGGTCTTCAGCGTCAGCCCCTTCTCCATGAAGGCGCCCAGCGGAAATTTGTCGACGAAGCCGCCATAGACCGCCGGCATGGAAACCCGCCCGCCCTTGCGGCAGGCGAGGATCGCCTGCCGGATCGAATGGGCGCGGTCGGTTCCCATGAAGGTCGCCACCTTGATCTGGTCCCAGACATTGTCCGCGAAGAAGCCATGCGCCTCCAGCCCGACGGCATCGATGCAGGCGTCGGGGCCGATGCCGCCGGTCATCTCCATCAGCGCTTCATAGGTCTTGCTTTCCTCATAATTGATCGTCTCCGCGCCGAAGCGGCGGGCGAGTTCCAGCCGGTGGGGGAAATGGTCGATGGCGATCACCCGCTCCGCCCCCATGAGGAAGGCGGACTGCACCGCGAACAGGCCGACGGGGCCGCAGCCCCAGACGGCGACGGTGTCACCCGGCTCGATCTGCGCATTTTCGGCGGCCATCCAGCCGGTCGGCAAGATGTCGGACAGGAACAGCACCTTGTCGTCGTCCACCCCATCCGGGACGACGATGGGACCGACATCGGAAAAGGGGACGCGAACATATTCCGCCTGTCCCCCCGCATAGCCGCCCGTCATGTGGCTGTATCCGAACAGGCCCGCCATCGGCTGTCCGTAGATCGCCTGGGCGATGTCCTGATTGTCGGCGGGCAGGCCGTTGTCGCAGGCCGAATATTGATGCTTGCCGCAATGGAAGCAGCTTCCGCAGGATATGGTGAAGGGCACGACCACCCGTTGCCCCTTCTTCAGCGTCGAACCCGGCCCTGTCTCCACCACTTCGCCCATGAATTCGTGGCCCAATATGTCCCCCGCCTTCATCGTCGGGATATAGCCGTCATAGAGATGCAGGTCCGATCCGCAGATCGCGGTGGAGGTGATGCGGATGATCGCGTCGCGGGGATTGACGATTTCGGGATCGTCCACGGTTTCGACCCGGACGTCATGCTTGCCATGCCATGTGAGCGCGCGCATCAGGTGCCTTCCTCTTCATATTCACGGCGGTTGCGCGCGCTGGTCGCGATCTCGCCGGTTTCCATCAGTTGCTTGAAGCGCCGCAGGTCACGGCGCGCCTGGATGGCCGGTTCGCGCTGGAACATCTTGGCGATGGCCTTGCCGATGAAGCCGCCGGGCGGATCATAGAGGATCGTCGCCGTCACCCAGCATCCCCGGCCGCCCGGCGCGTCGCGAAAATCCACGCGGCCGCTATTGGGCACGTCCGCGCCCTCCTCGGAAGCCCAGGCGATGGTTTCGCCCGGGCGATCCTCCGTAATGGCGGATACCCATTCGACGGTGCTTCCGGCGGGCGCCTTCACCACCCAGCGGGAACGGCAATCGTCCAGAGGTTCGACAGCAACGACATTTTCCAGAAACAGCGGAAGATTGCCGACGTCGCGCCAGAAGGCATATAGCTCCTCCCGCGGCCGGTCGATCGTCACCGTCTTGCCGATCAGATCGTCGCCCTTCGCTTCCACCAGGCTGTCGGCGGCCTGCGCCGCCGCATCATCCTGTTTCGCCGTGGTGAGCGGTGCGTCATCACTCATGCTGACCCTCCTTGAAAGGTCAGACAGCAACCAGTTCATCCGCTCCGCCGTTCCGCCCGACCCAGCCGAAAAGCGGCAAAACGCCGGTTTGCTAACATGGGTAAGTCCTGCCGCAGGCCGGGGAACAGGGGCTGACGGCCCCTCGTTGTCACGGGCAGGAGACCCGGAGGAGAAGATCATGAAGCAGGCGCATTTCAGAAGCGGCGGGACATTGATCGGGGCCGGCATCGGCGCCAGCCTGGCGCTGCTCGGCATCGTCGGACGAAAGCTGGCGGTTCAGGCTCCGACAGCGCTGGCCGGCGATTGGGACCGGGCGCTGGCGGCGGAACATGCCATGACGCTCGTGCTGTTCGACAAGCTGGGCGAGACACAGCCGGGCGGCAAGCGCAGGATGCTGTTGATGCAGCTCAAGCATGCGCTCGGCAAGCATGCGCTGGAGGAGGAGAACGCCGTCTATCCCGCCATGCGCGCGGCGGGCCTTAAGGAAGAGGCCGACGCGCTGAACGGCGACCATGGCTATGTGAAGCAATATCTCTACGACCTGAGCGATCTGGTACAGGATGATGCGGGGTTCCGGAGCAAGCTGGCGGCGTTCCGCGCCGACATACAGGACCATATGCGCAAGGAGGAGGATGAGCTTTTCCCCCGGCTGAAACAGGCGCTCGATCCGCAAGCCGTGAGCCGCCTGACCCGGCGGATGAACCAGGAGGGGCTGAAACTGGCCTGAGGAAACTGGCCTGAAAAGGAGAGCATCATGGACGAGCCCCGAAAGACGCGTTCCCTGCCCACCGAACATACGCGCGATCCGAACATCTCTACGGAGAACCAGCCCGAAGGCGCAGCCCGCCGGCCCAGCGACACGTTGGACCGGGAGCCGGATCGCGATCCGCTGAGCGGCGGCGCCATACCATCCAATTACGACCCGCGCACCATGACGCGGCGGGGCGAGGAAGAGGACAGCCGCGCCGGGCGGGAGGACGCCGGCGCGAAAAGCCGGCGGGAGGAAGGCAGCGGATCACCGGCCGACAGACGTTCCGACTGACCCTTTTCGCGATCCGGACGGGCAGATTCCGCTCTTGCGAACGGTTCGCTTGGAACCGACGCATGGCTGGCGACTTCCACCGGAAGCAACGCCCACGGAGGAGGAAGACCATGGCCAATCAGCAGTTCACCGACGCGATCGCCCTTCTGAAAGCCGACCACCGCAAGGTGGAGGATCTGTTCGAGCAGTTCGAAAAGGCCGGATCGCCCGCGCGCAAGAAGACGCTGGCGCGGCAGATCTGCCTGGAACTCAAGATCCACACGCTGATCGAGGAGGAAATCTTCTACCCCGCCTTCCGCGGCAAGATAGAGGACGATACGCTGGACGAGGCCTATGTCGAGCATGACGGAGCCAAGCTGCTCGTCAACGACATAGAGGAAGGCGATCCTTCCGACGATTTCTTCGACGCCAAGGTCAAGGTGCTGTCCGAAGAGATCAAGCATCATGTGCATGAGGAGGAAATGCGTGGCGAGGGCATGTTCGCCCAATGCCGGAAAACCGATGTGGACCTGATCCAGCTCCGCGACGCGATGCTGGCGCGCAAGGAAGAATTGTTGAAGGAGGCGGGGAATGGCGGCCTTCCGCCGGCCAAGCCGCGCGTCATCCAACCCGTGCGGGCCTGACGGCTGCGGACCGCCGGCCGAAGCCTCTCCCCTTCGGCCGGCCTGTTTCCGGCAGCGCCTGTCCACGGCGCATGCCAGCTTCGAAACGCCGATTCCGATTAACCTGAGTGATGGGCGGCCCCGCCCGCTCCAGCTATGATCGCCTGGCAATGACAAGGAGAGAGCCCGTGTCCCGCCATGATGATGCGTCCTATTTCGAAGCCCGGGCCAGAGAAGAAATCCGCAAGGCGAGCGAAGCCAAGCAGCGCGGCGACAAGGGCGTGATGATCGCCGTCCATGCCGAACTGGCCGTGCGGTACCAGGCCAAGGCCCTGCAATTGCAACGCCACTGATCCATTTCCCCGATCCTGCTTTCCCCGCATATAGGGAAGGCAGGGCGCCAGGCCTTGAAAGCTGTCCCCTGTCCCGCCATCTGGCGGTTCGGATTCCACTGGGGAGAGATTTCGATACTGCCATGACCACCACGACCGGCACCGCACCCGAAACCCGTTCCTTCGAGGCCGACGTCGCCCGCCTGCTGCACATGATGGTGCACTCGGTCTATTCGGACAAGGACGTCTTCCTGCGCGAGTTGATCTCGAACGCGGCCGACGCCTGCGAAAAGCTGCGCTACGAACTGCTGAGCGATCCCGCGCTTGCCGGGGACGACGGCCAGCCGCGCATCACCGTCACGCTCGATCCCGAAGCGCGGCAGCTCATCGTCGAGGATAATGGCATCGGCATGAGCGAGGTGGAGCTGGCCGAAGCGCTCGGCACCATCGCCCGATCCGGCACGCGCGCCTTCATGGAGCGCGTCGCGGCGGTCAGGGAAGGCGCCAAGGAAGGGGAAGGCGCGCAACTGATCGGGCAGTTCGGCGTCGGCTTCTATTCCGCCTTCATGGTCGCGGACAGGGTGGATGTCTTTTCCCGCCGCGCCGGGGCCGATGTCGCCGCGCATTGGGCGTCGGACGGCCTTGGCAGCTACACCATCCAGCTTGTCGACATCGCTGACGCGCCCGCTCGCGGCACCCGCATCGTCCTCCATCTGAAGGAAGACGCCGCCAGCTATACCGAGCCATTCACCACCCAGCGCATCGTCACCGCGCAGTCGGGCCATGTCCCCGTCCCCATCTTCCTCAAGGAAAAGCCGGATGCGGAGGAAAAGCAGATCGCGGACGGCGCGGCGCTCTGGACCCGCCCCAGGTCCGACATCACGGCGGAGGAATATACCGACTTCTACCGCAGCACCGCCGGACAGTTCGATGAGCCCGCGCTGACGCTCCATTATCGCGCGGAGGGGCTGCACGAATATTCGGTTCTCGCCTTTCTCCCCTCCATGCGCCCCTTCGACCTGTTCGATCCGGACCGCGCCGGGCGGATGAAGCTCTATGTCCGCCGGGTCTTCATCACCGACGAGGCGCAGATATTGCCGCGCTACCTGCGCTTCGTGCGCGGGCTGGTCGACAGCAACGACCTGCCGCTCAACGTCTCGCGCGAGATGATCCAGGAAAGCCCGGTCCTCGCCGCGGTCCAGAAGGGCGTCGCGAACCGCATCCTTTCCGAACTGGACAAGCTGGCCCAGAAGGATGGTGAAGCCTATCTCAAATTCTGGGACAATTTCGGCGCGGTGCTGAAGGAAGGGCTGTACGAGGATTTCGCCCGGCGGGAGGCGCTGCTCGGCCTCGCCCGTTTCAAAAGCACGGCGTCGGGGGAAGGCTGGCGCTCGCTCAAGGACTATGTCGAGGCGATCAAGGACAATCAGACCGCGATCTACTATGCCACCGGCGCCGATCTCGACCGGCTCGCCTCCTCTCCCCAGCTCGAAGGCTTCCGCGCCCGCGGGATCGAGGTGCTGCTGCTCACCGACCAGGTCGACAGCTTCTGGGTCACGGCCGGCGTCGACTATCAGGGCAAGCCGTTCAAGTCCGTGACGCAGGGCCTGGCCGACCTCAGCCTGATCCCGCTGGCGGAGGGCGAGACGCCCGCCGCAGAGGCATCGGCGGAGGTGGACGGCTTCATCGCCTATGCCAGGGACGTGCTGGGCGAGGCGGTCTCCGACGTCCGCGCATCGGAACGGCTGACGGAAAGCGCCGTCTGCCTGGTCGCGCCGGACAATGCGATGGACCGCCAGCTTGAAAAGCTGCTGGCGGGGGCCGGACGGATCGACAATGCGGCCAGGCCGGTGCTGGAGATCAATCCCCGCCATGACCTCATCGTCAAACTCGGCACGCTGCCCGACGGCAGCGATCTGCGCGCGGACGCCGCATGGCTGCTGCTTGACGAGGCGCGGATCGCGGATGGCGAATTGCCGGCCGATCCGCGCGCCTTTTCCGCCCGCCTCGCCCGCATGATCGGCGGCGCGATCGAATAGGATGACGGGTGGCCGGGACCGCGCCCGGCCACCCCCATATCGGGGCGGCATCGAACGACAATCCGCTTGCCAGCCCCGCGAAAGCGCGCCAAGCACGCGGCAACAGGAAAATGAGGGGATAGCGCGTCGATGAGCTATTATGACGTTCTGATCGTAGGTGCCGGCCATGCCGGGGCGCAGGCGGGCATTTCGCTGCGCCAGCTCGGCTTCGAAGGGTCCATCGCGATGATAGGCGATGAAAAGGACCCGCCCTATGAGCGTCCGCCCCTCTCCAAGGAATATTTCGCCGGCGACAAGAGCTTCGACCGCATCCTGATCCGCCCGGCCAGCTTCTGGGAAGAACGCAAGATCGACATGCTGCTCGGCCTGCGCGTGAAGGCTGTCGATCCGGCGGGCAAGTTCGTGACGGCGGGCGACCGCGAAATCGGCTATGGCAAGCTGATCTGGTGCACCGGCGGCTCCCCGCGCATGCTGACCTGCAACGGGGCCGACGCGCCCAATGTCCATGCCGTGCGCCGCCGCGACGATGTCGACGCGATGATGGCGAAGCTCGACCGGACCGATCATGTGACCGTGATCGGCGGCGGCTATATCGGGCTGGAAGCAGCGGCCGTGCTCAGCAAGTTCGGCAAGAAGGTGGTGCTGCTCGAAGCACTGGACCGCGTGCTGGCGCGCGTGGCGGGAGAGGAATTGTCGCGCTTCTACGAGGCGGAGCATCGCGCCCATGGCGTCGACCTGCGCACCGGGGCGCGGATGGACTGCATCGAAGTCACCGACGCAGAGGATGGTCCTCGGGCGACCGCCGTGCTGATGGAGGATGGCGAGCGGATCGAAACCGACATGGTGATCGTCGGCATCGGCATCGTCCCCGAAACGGGCCCGCTGATCGCGGCGGGCGCGGTCGGGGGGAATGGCGTGGATGTGGACGAATATTGCCGCACCAGCCTGCCCGACATCTATGCGGTGGGCGATTGCGCCGCCCATGCCAACGGCTTTGCACGCGGCGCGCAAATCCGGCTCGAATCGGTTCAGAACGCCAATGATCAGGCGAAGACGGCGGTCAGCCACATCATGGGCAAGGAAGAACCCTATCACGCCGTGCCCTGGTTCTGGTCGAACCAATATGATCTGAAGCTTCAGACCGTGGGCCTGTCGATCGGGCACGACCAGACGATCCTGCGCGGCGATCCGGCGACCCGCAGCTTCTCCGTCCTGTATCTGAAGGGCGGCAAGCTGATAGCGCTCGACTGCGTCAATGCGGTCAAGGATTATGTGCAGGGCCGCGCCCATGTCATTTCGGGCGCGGTGCTGGACCAGGCGCAGCTTGCCGATGCCAACGTGCCGCTCAAGGAAGTCGGCCTCGCCTGACCGGAAGGATGAAGGTCAGCCCCGAAAGCTGGCCTTCATCGCCAGTTCCCAGGGTCCGCCGCGATAATGCCAGGCAGCAAGGCCGACGATGGCAAGCGGCCTTGGGTGGAAGCCCCGCCGCAATTCGGTGGCCAGCGCCTTTGCCTCGGCCGGTTCGGCCTTGTTCTGCACCGTGACGTGGAAGCGCGGCCGCCCCCGATCCTGCGACGACAACAATCCTGCGAAGGCTTCCGCCAGTTCCTCCCGCATCGCCAGCAGCTCCGGACTTTCCACCCTATAGGCGACCCCCCGCCCCAGCAGCATGACCTCCGTCAGCCTCGCGCCCGGCGGCGGACCCGCGCAGAGCCGCTTCAGCCGCAGCGCCACTTCCGCCAGGGCGGAGGGCGGCAGATGATGGAACAGCGTGATATGCGCGGGCACCAGATTGCGTTCCGCCGGGAAATGCGCGCGGCGCAAACCGTCCGCCCAGGCGAAATCCGCCGCGCCCATCAAAGCCGTCACGACGATCGGCGCCGCCAGGGACTCATCCGCCAAAATCCGGCATCTCCTTTCGCAAAATCCCGTCAGCCGCTATGATCCATCCCGGCGGTCCCGACAGGGAGACCGCCGATATAGGGGGAACCGCCATGACAGCGCCACGATCCTTTCGAGCCATCGGAATCCTGTTGCTGCTCTGGAACCTGATGGGGGTAGCCGCCTTCATCATGCAATATGGCGCGGACCTCGGCCAACTGGCGAAGACCGATCCCTATAGCGCCAGGATCTTCGCCTCCATGCCCGGCTGGGCCTGGACCGCTTATGCAGTCGCGGTCGGCGCGGGCACGCTTGGCGCGATCCTGCTGCTGCTCCGCAAAGCCGCCGCCGCGCCCTTGTTCCTGCTCTCGATCCTCGCCGTGGTCGTGCAGTTCGGCTACAGCTTCATCCACACCGACCTGCTGGCGGTGAAGGGCCCCACGGCCGCGATCTTTCCGGCCATAATCCTGATCATCGCCCTCTTCCAATGGCGCTATGCCCGCAACCTGATTGCAAAGGCCGTTCTCCGCTAGGGTGTATGGGGATTCAGCCCATGGCGGGCTGCAAATGGCGGCTTTCTGCGCTTCCAGTGCTCACGTACTTTGAGTACGCTCCGCGCCGGTTCTCGAAATCCACCATTTTCGCTCCACCCTGAACTGAATCCCCACACACCCTAGAGTAGCGTGCAGAAAAGCCTGTCCTGAGCCTACGGAAACTTGGAGAGCGCGGCCCGCGCCGATGTAACGCAGCGCGCTCTCGCATGTGGAGCGTTCAGCCTGCTCGCGGTATCGGTCCGCCCTCTCCGGGCTCCATTCGCGCGAAGAGCGCCTTAAGCCGCCGACAACACCGGCGCCTGCCCGACAGCATTCAGATCGAAGGGCACGGTCTGGTACATTTCGTCGATCCAGTTGCCGAACAGCAGATGCGCGTGGCTGCGCCAGTGATTTTGCGGCGCCTGCGTGGGATCGTCGTCAGGGAAATAATGGGCGGGCAACTGCCTTGCCCCATCGCGCGCATATTCCTCCGCCAGCGTCATCGTGTCATATTCGAGATGGTTGAACATATGCAGGAAGCCGCGCCCCGAATCGCCGATCAGGCAAAGCCCCGATTCGTCGCTCTCGGCCAATATCTGCAATCCCCGCCCCTCCGGAATATCCTCCCGCCGCACCTCCGACCAGCGCGACACGGGAACGCGGAAATCGTCCGAAAAACCCCGCATCCAGGGCGATGACGGCACATGAACATGATGGCGGAACACACCGAACGCCTTGCGCTCCAGCCCATGTTTCTCCACGCCATGGAAATGATGCAGCGCCGCCTGCGCCGCCCAGCAGATGCTGAGCGAGCGATGCACATGGGTCTGCGTCCAGTCGAATATGGCGCGCAATTCGTCCCAATAGCTCACCGCTTCGAAAGGGAGCTGCTCCACGGGCGCTCCGGTGATGATGAAGCCGTCGAACCGCTCGTCCCGCACATCGCTCCATGGGCGGTAGAAGGATGCCATATGGTCGGCGGAGGTGTTGCGCGACACATGGTCGCTGATCCGCACCAGCGTCAGTTCGACCTGCAACGGCGTCGCGCCGAGCAGCCGGGCAAGCTGCGTCTCCGTGCTGATCTTGTCGGGCATGAGGTTGAGCAGCGCGATGCGAAGCGGGCGAATGTCCTGCCGGACGGCGTCGGCTTCACGCATGACGACCACGCCCTCGGCCTCCAATGTGCGGCGGGCGGGCAGGTCGTCGGCTATCTTGATCGGCACTTCACGTCATTCCTTGTTCCGGAGCGACGCTTCACGATGTGGCTTGGGTCCGCTTGGTTGCCGGATCGGCCACATCCTCCTTCACGGAGTGCCACCTTGCCCGGATCGGCAGGTTGGCGTTGGGCGTCGTCCCAACTCTTGATGCTGTGCGCTCAATAGGCGGACGACAGGCGTTTGGCAATCGCTGCTTTCGGGAAGAAAAGGAAAACTTTGAGGCGTGCCGTTCAATTTCGGCGGGAAATCCTTCCCGACGCGCCATGACGGCCAACCAGCCTTCACGCCGCTTCTAGGCCGCCAATCTCAAGAAAGGCACCGGCTCTGTCGAGCGCAGGACGATGGGCTTGCCTTCCGACGCCTCGAACAGTTCGCCGTCCAGAATGACGCTGCTATGGTCGCCCTCGATGCGGATGACATCGCCCTGTTCCAGATGGATGCCCTGCATCTGCGATTTGCCGACCCGTCTGGTGATGCTCGCCCAGAACAGGCGCAGCAGGGCGGACAGGCTCTGGTCCACCGCCATCAGCTTCATATTGCCGCGCCGGCTGTCCCCCGGCTGCACGCCAAGCAGCAATCGTTCCAATGTCGTCACGATCAGCACGGCGAAACGCCCCGCCAATTGCCCGTCGCGGATCAGGGAAATCCGCACCGGGCGGCTGGATTGCGGCAGGAATCGGGCGCGGATGCCGAAGATCAGCGACACCAGCACCGCGATCACGGTCAGAAAATGGCTGAGGCCGTTGGACAGGCCCAGCGGATAGATCTGGTTGCGGCAATAGAGCATGTAGTCGGCCAGCCCCGCTCCGCCCAGGAACATGCCCAGCACCGGCCGGCTTTCCGCCTGCCCGTCCGACAGGGCGATCAGCTCGCGCGCCACGACATGGTCGTCGACGCCCGCCTTGGCGATCTGGACGATCCGTTCCAGCGCCTTGATCGGATCGCCATGGATGCCGAGGTCCAGCGCGATCAGATTGGTCTTGCCGTTGGGCAACACCGCGATGGGCGGCACGCGGCCCTTGAAATGCTCGCCCTGATACAGTTCCGTCAACGCCGCCTGCACCGTGCCGTCGCCGCCGTTGATGACGATGACGACGGGATCGACGCGGGCGATGGTCTGGAGCGCCCGGCCGATCTGGTCGACATGCTCCACCTCATAATGGAAGATGTCTGGATTGCTGGCGCAATAGCTGCGCACGCGCGGAAGCGTCTGCCGGTTGCCCGTGGATTTGGGGTTGGACAAAAGGGCGACGCGGACCATGGTCGGGGATCACATATATTTGAGGTTGATGGTGATCTTCGTCACGCCCGGCCCTGCATAGAAGGCGGCCTTTTCGACCCCCGGCTTGCCCAGGTTGAAGATGCTGATCGACGGATTGTTCGAAAATCCGCCGCCGTCGCGCGAAATGTCCGTCTTGCCGTTGCCGTCGCGGTCATGGCGCACGGCGATGCCATATTTGCCGGGTTGCGGCACAGGCATGCAGAAACGCATTGCGCCGTTGCTGGCCTTCACCGGAACGTCGATACGGCCCAGCCATTCGCCCTTGGCGAGCCAGGCCGCCTTCGTCGCGGGATAGGATTGCACGCGCACCTTGCCGGTCGAGGCAGCGAAGCCGCGCACGTCGACCAGAACCGCCGGGCCCTTGGCGTCCGTGGAGCAGCGTTCCAGGTCGTTGCCGATCTCCATACCATGGGCGATGGCCGGGGCGGCGGCGAACAATGCCCCTACCGACATCAGACCCACTGCAACTTTGAACATGACCATCCAACTCCGTGAAGCTATAGCCGCCCAGTGACACCGGACGGCGAGCCCCTGTTCGCCCCGCAACTTACCTGACTCGCATATGGGGGGGGTTTGCGGCCAAATCATGGTGATGGGACGACCACATAGAGAAATGCTGACCGCCACCGACAGATACCTCGCCCGCCTGATCGCCCTGCCCATGCTGGGGACGCTGGTGATCTCGGCCATGCTGCTGGTGCTCGACAAGATGCTGAGCCTGTTCGACTTCGTCGCGGCGGAGGGCGGGCCGGTCAGCGTCGTGTGGCGGATGCTGGCGAACATGATGCCCGAATATCTGTCGCTGGGCATTCCCATCGGCCTGATGCTGGGCATCCTGCTCGCCTTCCGGAAGCTGGCCCTGTCGTCGGAACTGGACGTGATGCGGGCCGTCGGCCTGTCCTACGGCCGGCTGCTGCGCGTGCCCTATATGTTTGCGATCGCGCTGGCGCTGCTGAATTTCGGCATTGTCGGCTTCGTCCAGCCGCTGTCCCGCCATGCCTATGAGGCGCTGCGCTTCGAACTGCGGTCGGGCGCGCTGGGGGCGTCGATCAAGGTGGGCGAATTCACCAATCTGGGCAAGCGCATGACCCTGCGGATCGAACGCAGCCTGGACGAGGGCCGCAACCTGCAAGGGATTTTCGTGCGCGCCGTCGGCAAGGACGGCCAGACCGTGGCGGTGACGGCGGCGCAGGGCAGTTTCCTCGCCACCGACGATCCCGACACCATCATCTTCCGCCTGCGCGATGGCGTGCTGGTGAACGACGCGCCCAAATACAAGTCGCCGCGAATCCTGTCCTTCTCCAGCCACGACCTGCCCATCGACCTGCCGCAGATCGAGAAGTTCCGCGGCCGCGACGTCGACCGGGAGAAGACCATCCCCGAACTGGTGGTGATCGGCCATGATCCCGGCACGCCCGACAAGCTGCGCAACGAGATCCGCGCCAATTTCCATTTCCGCATGGTGGAAGTGGCGATGATGCTGCTGTTGCCGCTGGCCGCGCTCGCCTTCGCGATTCCGCCGAAACGGTCCACATCGGCGCTCGGCGTGTTCCTCTCCATCGTGTTCATTGTGACCTATCACAAGGTCAACGAATATGGGCAGGGCGTGGGATCGCTGGGCAGGATCGACCCGATCATCGCGCTGTGGGGGCCGTTCCTGCTGTTCGCGGGCCTGATCCTGTGGATGTACCATGTGATCGCGCACCGGCCCGGCGGCCAGCCGATCGCCGCGCTGGAATATGCCTTCGCCAAGATCGCCAAGCAGTTCCTGCGGCTGATCGGCCTCGTCCGGCGGCGGCCAAGGGCGGAAACCCCGGCGGAAGGAGCCGCCTGACCCATGCATCAGCTCAACTTCTTTCCGTCGCGCCAGCTTAGCTGGTACATGGCGCGGCTGTTCCTGACCCGGACCTTCGCGGTGCTGGCGATGCTGGTCGCGGTGCTCCAGACGCTCGACCTGCTGGGCGAATCGGGCGACATCCTTGCCTATGCCGGCAATGGCGATGCGCAATTATGGCATTATGTGGCGCTGCGGGCGCCGCAGATCGTCGCCCGCTTCCTGCCCTTTTCGGTGCTGCTCGGCACGCTGATCATGCTCGCCAGCCTCAACCAGAACAGCGAGATCATCTCGATGAAGGCGGCGGGGCTGTCGGCGCACCAGATATTGGCGCCGCTGCTGGCCGCGGCGCTGGGCGTGGCGCTCATCAGCTATGCCTTCAACGAGCGGATCGTGGCGCGGTCCACCGCCCGCCTTTCCGCCTGGCAGGCCGTCGACTATGGCCCCCTGCCCCCCGACAGCGGGGTCAAGACCAGCCCATGGGTGCGCGACGGCAACAATCTGGTCACGGCCGCCATCGTCGCCGGACGGGGCACGGCGGTCCAGCTCCGCAAGGTGGAGATATTCAACCGGATCAACAACACGCTGACCACCATCGTCCAGGCGCCCAGGGGCCATTATGACGCTTCGGCCAGAAGCTGGGTGCTGGAGGACGCGCGCCAGTTCGACGTCGCGCGTGGGACGGAGCGGCAGATCGGCACGGTGCGCTTTGGCCACGACATACGGCCCGATCAGTTCACCTTGGCGAAGGTCGACCCGGATGCGCTGACCTTCGGCCAGTTGCAGGCGGCGATCAGCGACCTGCATGATGCGGGGCGGCCGACGGCGGAGCTGGAGGGCAGCCTCTGGCACAAGCTGTCGGGACCTTTGTCGGCGCTGCTGATGCCGATTCTGGGTTCCGTGGCCGCTTTCGGGCTGGCTCGATCGGGACAGTTGTTCGTGCGCGCGGTGATGGGGATGGCGCTCGGCTTCGCCTATTTCGTGGCGGACAATTTCTCGCTCGCCATGGGGAACCTCGGGGCCTATCCGCCCTTTCTGGCAGCCTGGGCGCCGTTTCTGCTGTTCCTGCTGGTGGGCGAGACGGTACTGTTCCGGACGGAGGAATAATCCTCGCCCCCGGAGATGACATGCTCCTGCCCTCTCGGGAGCACCAGCGGGGGCGGTGGAGTTAACGCTTCCCCATCGTCGAGCGCGCGATCTTCCCCATCAGCGGCCACATGCCGGGATAGTTGCCCTTGTGATAGGGCGAATCGCTCGCCAGCGTCGCCACCAACCGCTTATGGGCCTCCCCCAGCGCGTGATAGGGCACGCTCGGCAGCAGATGATGCAGCGCATGGTAGCGCAGCCCCACCGGCGCCCAGATCGCGGCGAAGGGCGACGGCGGCGGCACATTCACCGAGTCCAGATATTGCGCGGTGACGGTCATCGCCTCGCCCTCATTTTCCCACAGATGCGCGACCAGCGTGCGGAGCTGGTTGATGACGGTCATGCCGGAATGCACCGCCATATAGGTGAGCAGCGGCTTCCATCCGAAGGCGAAGATGCTGCCGACCAGCGCCAGCGCGAAGAGACACGCGCCCGCCTCCTGCCACGTCCACTGGCGGGCAAAGTCTCCCTCCGGCGCGCGGCGGCGATAGGCGGGGTTGATCGAGAGCGCGGAAAATTCCGCCACCACCCTTCGCCGCAGCGGCGGGACCATCAGGCTGAGCGGCGTCAGCACGGCGAAACGCAGGATGAGGCCCAACGGCGCCAGCGCCGCCACCAGGATGAACAGCGGCAGCGACCAGGGCTTCATCAGCGCCAGCGGCAGATATTCCGGATCATTCGCCGTGCCATAGCGGGTGCGGGCATGATGCTGCGTATGCACCTCTTCATACATGAATGACGGGATCATCAGGGGGATGCCGACGATCAGGTTCCAGCCAAGACGGAAACCCGGCAGCGCGCCCTTGCGGATGTGGGTCAGCTCATGGATAAAACTGGCCGCGCGATAAAGCGCCAGCATCGCCGCCAGGCCGAACGCCAGCATGAGAGCGGCATCGCCGGTCAGGATCGCCCCGGCCAGCGCGGCATAGCCGACAAAAGCCGATGCCAGCATGTCGGGCCAATAGATGGCGGGCCGGGCCGTCGACAGTTCGCGGGTCAGGTCGGCCGCCGCGCGCAGCATCGCCGCATCGTCGGGGATCGCGCTTTTCGTCCGCGACGCGGCTGCAATAAGGGGATCGTGCACAGTCATGCCGTGGTTCCTAAAGGGTAAATGCGCTGCAATTGGGGCAGCAACATGACGATTTGGTCATGATGATCCCATCCGCTCATGTCCCGATTGACATTCCCGGAACAAGCGCCGAACTGCTCTGCCCAAACCTCTCCAGCGAAAGCGTCCTGCGCCGTGGCCAATCAAGAACTGGTGATTACCCCCGTAACTTCCAAGGCCGACCGCAAGGCTTTCGTCGATCTGCCCTGGCGGCTCTATGCCGGCGATCCCAACTGGGTGCCGCCGCTGAAGGATGAGGTCTACAGCCTGATCACGCCGGGCAAGAACCCCTTTTTCGGCCATGCCGAGGCGCAATATTTCCTGGCCCGCCGCGGCGACAGGGTCGTCGGACGGGTGTCGGCGCATCTCGATCATCTGGCGCTGGCCCAGCCCGCCGAGCAGGGCATGGGGCCGGGCACCGGCAATTTCGGTCTGTTCGAGGCGGAGGATGCCGAAACTGGCGCAGCCTTGATCGCGACGGCGGAGGGGTGGCTGCGGGCCAAGGGCATGACCCGCGTGCTGGGGCCGATCTCACTGTCGATCTGGGAGGAGCCGGGGCTGCTGATCGAAGGCTTCGACCACAGGCCGACGGTGATGATGGGCCATGCGAAGCCGGAATATCGCGCCATGGTGGAGGATGCGGGCTATCGGCCGGTCAAGCAGCTCAAGACCTATGAACTGGACATCACCCGGCCATTCCCGCCGCTGATCCAGCGCATCGTCCAGTCGGGCGAGAAGAACGAACGCATCCGCATCCGCAAGGTCGACAAGTCGAAATTCGACAGCGAAGCGGCGATCATCCTCAGCATCCTGAACGACGCCTGGGGCAATAATTGGGGCTTTGTGCCGATCACCGACGAGGAGGTCGCCCATTTCGGCAAGCAGTTGAAGCCCATTGTGTTCAACGACCTCATCATGATCGCGGAGCTGGAGGGTGAGCCTGTCGCCTTCATGATGACGCTGCCCGATCTCAACGAAGCGATAGCGCCGCTCAACGGCTCGCTCTTTCCCTTCGGCTGGGCGAAACTGCTCTGGTGGCTGAGGAAGCCGAAGGTGCGGACCATGCGCGTGCCGCTGATGGGCGTGGTGCAGCGGTTGCAATCTTCCCGCATGGCGAGCCAGCTTGCCTTCATGATGATCGAATATATCCGCCGCAGCGCGACCGCGCATTATGGCGCGACGCGCGGCGAGATCGGCTGGGTGCTGGACGACAATCAGGGCATGAACGCCATTGCCGACGCCATTGAGAGCAAGGTGAACAAGGTCTATCAGGTGTACGAAAAGCCCCTTTAGGCGCTGCCTGCATCCATAGGCTTCCCGTTGGAGGGGATGAAGGGACGCGAGCAGAAGCACGCTTCTGCTTTGGCGCCCATGCTGAATTCAGCCTGAAAGCCCGCCCAAGGAGAATGGTTAAGGCACCGCCACATCCACCGCGCCGGCCGCGATCTTCACCATGGCCGGCGTCTTCGCCAGCACTTCGCCGTCGATGGAAATGCTCTGCGGCGGCGCCGTTTCGATCCGGAACGCTTTGCCGCGAAACTCCTCCGTCTGCGCGTCCCGGTCGCGCAGCTTGAAGAATTTGGCGTACCAGTCCCAGGCCAGCCGGGCGTGGCTGCGCCCCACCACCGCCTGGATCACGATCTCCCCGGTGTCCACATCGGCCTGATCGGACAGTTCCACCCCGCCATGATAGGGGCCGTTGAGGATGCGTACTTCCGTCGCCCACATGCTGCGCTGCCTGATCCCATCGTCCAGCATCAACCGGAAGGCGCGAAAGCCTATGGAGCATTTGACCGCCCAGAGCAGATAGCCGATCCGTCCCAGATAACGCTTCAACTTGTGCGGCACCGTCTCCCCGATCCGGGGGGACAACCCCAGCGAGGCCGCATTCACGAAATAGTCCCGGTCGATCATGCCCAGGTCGATTCGCCGCCGCCGGCCGCCGGATATGACCGCCACCGCCCCTTCCAGATCGAGCGGAATGCCCAGCGTCCGCGCAAAACTGTTCGCGGTGCCCAGCGGCAGCACGCCGAAGACGCAGTCCTTGCCCACCAGCTCATCCACAGTGCCGGACAGCGATCCATCGCCGCCGCCGACGATCACCATCGGCGCGCCGTCCGCGATGGCCCTGCGCACCGTTTCCTGCAATCGCTCCGGCTCCTTCACCGCATGGGCTGCGATCAGGCGCAGGCCCGCTTCCTCCAGCCTGGCCTTGGCATCCTTGAACAGGGCTTCTCCCCGGCGGGAATGCACATTGACGATCAGCGCCGCCTCATGCGGCAGGTTCCTGACGGGCGGGGATGTCGTTTCCATGCCTCGACAACACGCAACTGCGCTCCAAGGTCCGAAACCATAAAAGGCCTTGCCCGTTCATGGTTCATGGCCCGCATCGCTCATCTGTCGGATATTCATTTCGGCGCCCATGATCCCCGCATCGTCACCGCCACCGAGGCCTGGCTGCAACAGCATCAGCCGGACCTGGTGGTCATCAGCGGCGATTTCACCCAGCGCGCGAGGCGCGAACAGTTCCGGCAGGCCGCCGCCTGGCTCAACCGGCTGCGGTCGGCGGGCATGAAGCTGCTGGTGGTTCCGGGCAATCATGACATTCCGCTCTACGATCTGGCGCGCCGCTTCGGGGCGCCGCTGCGCCGCTACAAACATTATATCAGCAATGATCTGTGCCCTTTTTACGAGGATGATGCGGTCGCGATATTGGGGCTCAACACCGCGCGATCGCTAACGATCAAGGATGGGCGGATCAACCATGACCAGATGGACATGCTTCGCGAAAGATTCGCGCGGGTCGCGCCGGAGAAGACGCGCATCCTCGTCACCCATCACCCGCTCTTCGCCATGCCGATCGGCAAGGGCGGCGAGTTGAGCGAAGCTGTCGGAAGGCATGAGGATGCCGTACGCGCGGCGGCGGAAGCAGGCATCCATATCGCGCTGGCCGGCCATTTCCATCGCACCTATGCGGAGGCGGCGGAGAAGATGGTGGCGCATTCGGGCGGCGCGCTGGTGATCCAGGCGGGAACGGCGACCTCCACCCGCCTGCGCAATGCCGAGCCGCAAAGCTTCAACTGGCTGCACGTTCACCGCCATGACGAGATAGAAGTGCAGGTGGTGGTATGGGACGGCGCCAGTTTCCAACGAGGCCACCATATCGGCTATTTCAAACAGGGCGGCGCGTGGATCGGGCAGGACATGGCCGATCCGGCGGCCCTGCCGGGAATTCAGGTAGCGGAAAAGGCGAGAAGCTGAGGCTGGCAGGCTGTGTGGGGATGTGGGAACCGATGTCTGCTGAAAAGGATGCGACAACGCAAAATTAGAACGCACGCCCAGCGTCCGATTTAACGCGGCGCGCTCTGGTCGAATGCTCCCTGGCCAAGGGCCGCGCCGTGATCCCGGATGGCGCTGGGCCAGTCGGCAGCAGCAAGGTCGAACCCCGCCTTGTCCCTTGCATAGAGCGCGCGGATGGCGTCCTCATAACCGGGCCGGTCGCCCGCCATCACCGTCAGGAAATGATAAGCCGCGTCCATCGCCGCGCGAGGCGATGGCTTTGTGTCCGCGTCCTTGCGCGCCGCCTCGACCAAGCGCCGCAGCGTCACGGAAGCACCGCCGGGCTGCGCCGCCAGCCAGTCCCAATGCCGGGGGAGCAGAGTCACTTCACGCGCCTGAACGCCCAGCCGGGGCCGCCCCCGGCCGCGGGAAATCTCCTGCACTGGACTGCGCAGATCGATATCCACCTGCCGCCCGGTGCTGTCGTCGAACAGCAGCAGAGACTGCGCCTCCGTCCCCATGGCATGAAGCGTTGCCCGCAACTCTTCCTCATCACCCGTCGCGATCCAGAGGTCGCCCGCAAAGGCGGTCAAAGTGCGCGCCATGCCGAAATCTCCTTCGGCACAACATTTATTATCCGGGTAAAATAGAGTCAATAACGTCCGGGTAAAATTATTCGGTCAGTTCCGCCCAGACAGGGGCATGATCGCTGGCCTTTTCCCGCCCACGAAAATCCTTGTCGACCTGCGCGTCGATCAGGCGGTCGGCGGCGGCGGGACTGAGCAGCAGATGATCGATCCGGAACCCCGCGTCGCGTGGCCAAGCGTTCATCTGATAATCCCAATAGGTCCATATCCCGCCCGCCGGGTGCCGGGAAGCGATGGCATCCGTCCAGCCGTCCCCCAGCAGGCGACGATAGGCGGCACGGCTTTCCGGCTGCATCAGCGCGTCGTCGGCCATCGCCTTGACCGAATAGACGTCCCTGTCACGCGGGATGACATTATAATCGCCCGCCAGGATCGCCGGCACTTCCTCCGCCCAGATTTCCGCAGCGCGAAGGCGCAGACGCTTCATCCAGCGCAGCTTGTAATCGAATTTCGGTCCCGGCTGCGGATTACCGTTGGGCAGGTAGATGCTGGCGACGCGCAGCCCCTTTACATCGGCTTCCAGATAGCGGCTATGCTCGTCCTCCGGCTCCCCTTCCAGGCCGCGGCGGACCTCCACCGGCGTCTCGCCGCGCGCAAGGATGGCGACGCCGTTGAACCCCTTCTGCCCGTGCCATATCGCGCCATAGCCGACATCTTCGATGTCCTTGACCGGGAAAGTGTCGTCGGAGGTCTTGATTTCCTGAAGACAGGCGATGTCGGGGCGGGTCTCGTCCAGCCACTCCAGCAAGCGCGGCAGGCGCGCCTTGATTCCGTTGATGTTGAAGGTGGCGATGCGCATAAGGGCCTGTCTTTCTTTCAGTCGGCCTGAATCGCATCAAACCGGCGCGTGCCCTTTTAAGGAAATGAAGGGCTTCGACAAGCTCAGCCCGAACAGGGAGAGAGCGCTATCAGACCGAGAAGCTGGTGCCGCAACCGCAGCCGGCGGTGGCGTTGGGGTTCGTCACCTTGAAGGCCTTGCCCCCCAGATCGGACACGAAATCGACCGCCGAACCGCGCACCAGATCGATGCTGACGTCATCCACCACCAGCGTCACGCCGTCGCGCTCGACCATGATGTCGTCGGGCTCCACCGCCTCGGCCAGACCGAAGCGATATTGGAAGCCGGAACAGCCCCCGCCCTCCACTGCCAGACGCAAGATGGGAGGCTTGCCCTGCTTGGCGGCAATGGCGGCCACGCGGGCAGCGGCAGAGGGCGTAAGATCGATGTCGGTCATGACGTTTAAATAGGATCAAGCAAAAGGCCCGACAAGCTTTCGCGTGCCGGGCCTTGGGAAAGAGAAAAAAGTTCGGCTCAGTCCGCAGCCTTTTCCTGGGCCTTCGTCGGGCCACCCATGGCGATCGGCGGCTTGGTGTTCATCGCCACCAGATAATCGGGTCCGGCCACGAAGGGGATCGGGTTGATCGCCTGGCCGTCGACGCGCACCTCATAATGCAGATGGCTGCCGGTGGAACGGCCGGTCGAACCCATCAGGCCGATCAACTGGCCGCGATGGACATAGCTGTTGGCGGCGACCAGCAGCTTCGACATGTGGCCGTAGCGCGTTTCCATGCCGCCGCCGTGAGAAATCTGGACCAGATTGCCGTAACCGCTGGCCCAGCCGGCGCGGCTGACGATGCCGTCGGCGGTCGCGTAGATCTTGGTGCCGGTCGGGCCGGGGATGTCGATGCCCTTGTGCATGCGGGCGCCGCCATTGAACGGGTCGGAGCGGACACCGAAATTGGAGGTCAGGGAGAGTTTCTCGACCGGACGCCCGGAGGGGATGTAGTTGCTCGACTTGGCCTGCCCGTCGAGCCGCTGAAGGCTGGAGAAGAGATTGGAGAAGCCGACATCGGCCGGGCCGAGCGTGCTGGTGTTGATTTCCGACGCATCGCCATAGGGATCGTCTTCATCTGCCTTGGCCTGAGCCGGGACTGCGGCGCAGAGCGCTCCCGCCATACCCATCGCTCCAGCGATTTTAAGTGCAGAACGGAACCATCGCGCAGCGCGCGCATTATCAGAATGAAGAACCAACATGCCGACCCCGACTCTCGACCGGAGGCTTTGCGCCTCTCGGCCTAATCCCCACGTTTCCAAAATGCGGCTGATGCCGCCACCCGCTGGAACAAAGAGGACATGTCCCGCCTTATTGTGCAAGCGGCGTGTAAAATTCCCGCGTTAAACCGGCTTGTCGGCGCGCCGAGTCGTTGAACGGAGGTTTCAACGCACTCCGAAAGTGGCGTTTCACAAGGATTTGGTAATGTTTTGCGGGGTTCACGCCCAGTCGTTTCGTCGCATGGCCGAACCATGTCGTCCCGGCGGAGACGTGGCGAATCTCATCTGTCATGATCCTCTGCAACATGCGCGCCGACATTTCATCGCCCGCTCCCCGGAAGCGGACGATGGTGGCCGGGGTGATGTCCAGGGCGCGCGCTTCCAGCACCATCGGCACGATGGCAAGGCGGGCGAGCGCATCATGCGCCGTCTCGCTCGCGGCCTGCCATAGCCCGTCATGCGCCGGCAAAGCGCCATAAAAGCTGCCGAACTGCCGCAGACGCCGGTCGAGCAGCGCGAAATGCATGGCTTCGTCGGCGCCCACCCGCATCCATTCCCCGGTGAATTCCGGCGGGAATTCCGCCCCGAACCGCCCGATCAGGTCGAAGGCGAGATCGATGGCCACGAATTCGATATGGGCAAGCGCATGGAGCATCGCGATCCGCGCCCGTTCCGAACCGATCCTGCCGCGCTTGGGCATCTGGTTGGGCGGCAAAAGTTCGGGCTTTCCCGGGCGCGCCGGGCGATCCGGCATGGCAGCGTCGAAGCGATGCGCCAGCCGCCCAAGCCGCCAGTTCCTTGCGACCGCCCGGGCCGCCATCAGCTTGGCCAACGGATCGGGGGTCAGCAGCACATGGGCGCAGGCCGCGCCGACGCTGTCGATGGAAACAGGAAGCGTCAAAGGCCTTGTCCGGCCTCCAGCACCTCGGCGGCATGGCCCTTGACCTTCACCTTGGGCCAGACGTGCAGGATCTTCCCGTCAGCCCCCACCAAAAAGGTCGCCCGCTCGATCCCCATATATTTGCGGCCGTAAAGCGACTTCTCGACCCAGGTGCCGAAAGCCTCGCACATCTCGCCCGGCTCGTCGGAGGCGAGCGTGACGGTCAGCCCGTATTTTTCGGCGAATTTCTTGAGCTTGGCGGGCTTGTCCTTGGATATGCCGACCACCGGCACGCCCAATGCCGCGAAATCGGCGGCGAGCGCGGTGAAATCCTTGGCTTCGCTGGTGCAGCCGGGCGTGTCCGCCTTGGGATAGAAATAGACGACCAGGGGCTTGCCCCTGTAGCGCGCCAGGGTGAAATCCACCCCATCCGCATCCTTCAGCGTCACTTCAGGCACGGCATCGCCCACATCCAGCATCGTCATTCCTCCTTGAAGGGCGCGGCCAGCGCCGCCCATGCGTCACCGACCCTTTGCCGGGCCTTACCGTAGCTTTCAAGCAGCGCGTCCCAGCTTTCGACGCCGCAGGCCCGCGCGACGAGAGGCCGGGTGGCTTGCGGAGGTTCGGTCGATTTCGGCGAAACGAGGCGGGAAACGACGAGAAAGCGGGTGATGAGATCATGGGCCGGGATCAATTCGCCCGGCAGGTGGCCGGCCGCCGCAAGCTGCTCCAGCGCGGCGCGCAGATCGGGGTCGAACGCCATATTGTGGCGGAACTGGGTGACGTGGATCAGGAATTCCAGGTCGACCAGCCCGCCCGGCACCAGCTTCACGTCCAGATTGCTCGCGGGCGGTTTGTGCCTCGCGATGTCGCCCCGCATCTTCACCGCGTGGCGCGCCAGTTCGTCGAAATCGCGCTGCCGCTCAAGCGTTTCCGTCAGGATCGCGCCCAGCGCCGCGCGCGCGGCATCGGAGCCGAAGACCGGGCGGGCGCGCGTGAGCGCGAGATGCTCCCAGGTCCACGCCTCCTCCCGCTGATAGCGGGCGAAGCTGTCCAGGCTGACCGCCAGCAGCCCTTGCGCGCCGGAGGGGCGAAGGCGCGTGTCCACCTCATATAACGGGCCTGCCGCGGTGTGCACCGACAGGGCATTGGTGATGCGCTGGCCAAGGCGGTTGAAATATTGCGTCGCGCCCAGCGGCTTCGCGCCGTCGGATTCGGTTTCGAAGCTGCCGGTGAAGAGATAGACGAGGTCGAGGTCGGACGCATGGGTCAGCACTCCGCCGCCCAGCCGGCCCAGCGCCAGGATCACCATCTCGCCGCCGGGCACTTTTCCATGGGCGCGCTCGAACTCCGCGACGGTGGCGGCGCCCAACGCCTCGATGGCGGCTTCGGCCACGCGGGAATAGCCCCGGCCTGCCTCCAGCGGATCGCCGCCGCGAATGATCTGCGCGCCCAGGGCGAAGCGGCGGTCGTTCACCCGTTGGCGCACCCGGTCGAGCAGCGCCTGATAATCCTCCCCCTCCTCCAGCCGGGCGAACTGGTCGGCCAATATCTCCACAGGGGGCGGCGGATCGAAGGCGGAGGTGTCGATCAGCCCGTCGAGCAGTTCCGCCCGCCGCCCCAGCGCGTCGGCCAGCGTCGGCGCATGGCTCAGCAGTTCGGCCAGCAGTTCCACAAGGCCGGGTCGCGCCGCCAGCAGCTTGAAGAAGTTGATCGCGCTCGGCAGGCGGCCGACCAGATCGTCCAGCCGGTTGAGCGCCCGCGCGGGATCGGGCGCCGCTGCCAGCGTCCGCATCAGGCCCGGCAGCAATTGCTCCAGCGCCTCCCGCGACGCGCCGCTGCGCAATGCGCGGACCGCGCCCGATCGCCAGCGCGCGATCCGCGCCAGCGGCGTTTCCGGATCGGCAAAACCCAGTTCGGCAAGCTGCGCCTTCAGCCTCTCCTCGTCCAGCGACAGGGATTCGTCGGGCGTCGCTGGGGTCAGCCGGTCGTAATTGCCGCCCACCCACTGCACATGCGGACGCAGCAGGTCGAGCAGCGCTCCGCCATCCTCCAGCCCGTGCAGGCGCGCGACATTATCCAGCGCCTCGGCCGACTTGGGCAATTCATGGGTCTGGCGATCCTCCACCATCTGCAACCGGTGCTCGACGGTGCGGAAGAGGACATAGGCCTCGTCCAGCCTGGCGGCGACCTCCGCTTCGAACACGCCGGCGGCCGCCAAGGCACGCAAGGCTTCCCGCGTATTGCCCGACCGCAGGGAAGGATCGCGCCCGCCATGGATGAGCTGGTGCACCTGCGCGAAGAATTCGACTTCCCTTATCCCGCCGCGCCCGCGCTTGAGGTCATAGCCCGGCCCGAACGCCTGACCCTGCGAATAATGGTCGCGGATTCGGCGGGAGATGTCCGTGATCGCATCGATGGCCCCGAAATCCAGACTGCGGCGCCAGACGAAGGGGCGGATCGCCTGCATGAAATAATCGCCCAGCGGCAGGTCGCCCGCCGCCGGTCGGGCCCGGATGAACGCCGCCTGCTCCCAGCCGAGCGCGGTCGATTCATAATAGCCGATCGCCGCCTCCACCGGCAGGGCGATGGGCGTCGCCTCCGGAGAGGGGCGCAGGCGAAGGTCGACGCGGAACACATAGCCGTCGCCGTCCCGGGCATTCAGCAGTTCGCTGACCCGCCGGCCGATGCGCACGGCCGCGTCCGCCGGGTCTTCCCGCTCGCCATGGGGCAGCGTCTTCGGGTCGTAGAGCAGGATCGGATCGATGTCCGACGAATAGTTCAGTTCCCGGCTGCCATGCTTGCCGAGCGCCAGCACCACGAAACCCCGCTTCTCCGCGTCCGGATAACGCTCCGCCATGGCGGCGGCCAGCGCCTCCTCCAGCGCCTGGTCGGCAAAGTCCGACAGGGTGCGCGTGACCCGGTCCAGTCCCCAGACGCCCGCCAGATCGGCGGCTGCGGTCACCAGGGCCACCGCGCCACGCCTGCGCCTCAGCGACCGGGCAATGCCGTCATCGGGCGCCGCCACCTGCTGCGCGGCGGCACAGGCCCCCTCGAAATCTCCGCTCTCCACCAGATCGGCAACATCCGGAAAGCGATCCAATTGCCGGGCCAGGAAAGGCGAATGCGCCCTGATCCTTGCCGCGACCGCCAAACGGTCCGTCACCATGAATCTCCCATAATGGAGCGGATATTGCGTGCCATTGCGACGAACACCAGAAACTTTTGCGCCGCTTGGCAGTTATCTTACCATGGAAATGCAACGAAAACCCCTCAGCCGGTCGGCCCGGATTCAGGATGGCGCGATCCGCCGCGTCCTGAATATCGGCGTTCCGCAGCCCTATGAGGGCATCGGCAATGCGTTGCGTTCGACCTTCCGTGCGGGTAGCGGCGCTGTTCCGGACGACATGCTCGACCTGCTGGAGAAACTCGACCGGCATTAGTTTCCGTCGGATCGGCCCAGACCCACCGCGCTCCTGCGGAGGAGTGGGGCGTCGGGGGGACCGCCGCAATCTAGGCTAGCCACGTCCACAAGGGGCGACAGCATTTTATTTACGATCCGCGCCTATGATGACGCGATCATGAATGGACGCGCCCCATGATCTACAAGGCCTTTGCCGCCGTGACCCTGATCGCGGCTCCGATCATCGTATTGACGGTGGAAAGCTTCGTGCCCCAATCCAGTCAGGCCGTGCCGTCCGCGGCGATTGTTCCGGCTTCAGCGCCCGTGGTGATGCCCGCCCAGGCCGCGCCGTCCCCAACGCCGCCCCAAGACAGCGGCGCCCAAGATTCGGGCGCTGCGGACTTCGGCCAGCCCATGCCCGAAGCCGGCAGACCCTTCCTCGCCCCAGGCGCAGGGCTGCCCGCTGCGCCCGTATCGAACCCGACGCCGGTCGAAGGCGTGCAGCCGTCCGACGAGGTGCCCGAATAAGGCCGGACCTCATATTTCCTTGAAGGTGTCGCATTGCGCGGGATCGCCGCTGTCGAGTCCCTTGCGCAGCCAGGTCATACGCTGTTCGCTGGTGCCGTGGGTGAAGCTTTCCGGCACGGGACGGCGGCCGGCCGCCTTTTGCAGCGTATCGTCGCCTATGGCTTGCGCCGCCTTCATCCCCTCCTCCAGATCGCCCGATTCCATGAGGCCGGTGCGCTTGGCCCAGACGCCCGCATAACAGTCCGCCTGCAATTCGACCCGCACCTGCAGCGCATTGCCCTGTTCCTCGCTGACGGCGCGCTGCCGCTGGTTCACCTCGCCCAAAGTCCCCTCCAGATCCTGCACATGATGGCCGACTTCATGCGCGATCACATAGGCTTGGGCGAAATCGCCAGGGGCGCCGAAGCGCTGGCGCAGTTCGGTGAAGAAGTCGGTGTCGAGATACACTTTGCGGTCATTGGGGCAATAAAAGGGTCCCATGGCGCTCTGCGCCGCGCCGCAGCCGGACACGCCGCTCTGGGAATAGAAGGAAAGGACCGTCGGCTGATATTGCCGGCCGGCCTGCTGGAAGAGCGGCCCCCAGACGCGCTCGGTCGATCCCAGCACCTTCAGGGACCAATGCTGTATATCGCTGAGTTTGGACGTGTCGCGGCTGACCTCGCTCCCCTGCGGCATCTGGCCGCCACCCCCCATCAGGCTCAGGGGATTGACGCCCATGACCGCCAGAATGATCAGCACCACGACGATCCCGCCGCAGCCGAAACGGCTGCCGATCAGCGGCAGCAGCAGGCCCAGACCGCCGCCCATTCCGCCGCCGAAGCCGCCGCGACCCTCCTGAATCTCGAAATTGGTGCTTTCCCGTTCGTCGTCGAGCCGCATCTCGTCCCTCTCTTTCCTTGCCCTGCCTATTCCATTCCGTCGCCGGTGGAAACGTCCCCGATGCAATGCGGGTTGCGGCGAGCCCACCGTCCCATGAAGAGAATGTAACGAGACATTCAGTTGGAATGCCGGAAGACTATTCTATATTGCGCTGCGACATGGCCGACACCGAATCCCAGCCGCGCAGGCGCGCCAATATGCCGCTTCCCCTCCCCCGCGAAGTCGCCCTGTTGCTGCAGGGCGGCGGAGCGCTCGGCTCCTTCCAGGCGGGCGTCTATCAGCGGCTGGACGAGTTGGGAATCGACGTCAGTTGGGTCGCGGGCATTTCGATCGGCGCGGTCAACGCCGCCATCATCGCCGGCAATCCGCCGCACAAGCGCCTCAGCCGGCTCAAGAAATTCTGGCTGACCGTCTCCGGCGGCATGCCCAATGTCGTCCTGCCGGAAATCGACCATATCCGGGAGGCCGCTCATCTGATGGCGGCGGGCACGGTCGCAACCTTCGGCGTGCCGGGCATGTTCCGCCCGCGCCTCTGGCCCGCGCCGCTGATGCCGGAAGGGACGGCCGGCGCGATCAGCTTCTACGACAGTGCGCCGCTGAAGGACACGCTGGACGCCTGCATCGACTGGGATCTGCTGAATGACGGGCCGGTGCGGCTGTCGGTGGGCGCGGTGGATGTGGAAAGCGGCAATTTCGCCTATTGGGATACGCGCGGCCGGGGCGGCAACACCCGGATCGACGCGCGCCACATCATGGCGTCGGGCGCTCTGCCACCGGGCCTGCCGCCCATCGAGATCGACGGGCGCTGGTATTGGGACGGCGGCATCGTGTCCAACACCCCGCTCGCCCATGTGCTGGACCATCAGAGCGAGGATATGCTGGTGTTCCAGGTCGACCTGTTCCCCGCCGAAGGGCCGATGCCCCGGCAGATGACCGATGTCTATTCCCGGACCAAGGACATTCAATATTCCAGCCGCACCCGCCAGGTGACGGACCAGTATCTGCGGCTGCGCAAGGAGCATAAGGCGATCCGCGCCCTGCTCGACAAACTGCCGCCCGAATTGCAGGAGGACGCGGACGCACAGCGGCTGCGCCAGTTGCTGGACGTGGGTTCGGTCAACATCGTCCACCTCATCTACCGCAGCCGCGCGTGGGAAAGCGGAGCGCGCGACTTCGAATTTTCCCGCTCCACCATGCTCGACCACTGGGCGCAGGGCCGCGACGCGGTGGAGGAAGTGATGCACAAGGGCGACCTCATCGCCCGCAACATCGTCAACGGGAAAAGCTCCACCTTCGACCTCGACGCCCCCGACCATCTCAAGGAGAAGCAGGCATGAGCAGCCAATTCCTGTCCGGCAAGACCGCCCTCATCACCGGATCGACCTCCGGCATCGGCCTTGCCTATGCCAAGGCGCTGGCCGGGGAAGGCGCGAATGTCGTCATCAACGGCTTCGGAGATGCGGACGCGATCGAGAAGGAACGCGCCGGGCTGGAGGCGTTGAGCGGGGCAAAGGCGCTCTATAGCGGCCATGACCTCACCAGAACCGAGCAGATCGAGGCGATGATGAAGGAGGCGGCCGACGCATTCGGCGGCGTCGACATCCTCATCAACAATGCAGGGGTGCAGCATGTCGCGCCGGTCGAGGATTTCCCGGTCGACAAATGGAACCTCATCATCGCGCTCAACCTCAACAGCGCCTTCCACACGTCCCGTCTCGCCATTCCCTTCATGAAGGAGAAGAAATGGGGACGGATCATCCAGACGGCTTCGGCGCATTCGCTGACGGCCTCTCCCTATAAGAGCGCCTATGTGACGGCCAAGCATGGCCTGGCCGGTTTCACCAAGACGCTGGCGCTGGAGCTGGCGACCTTCGGCATCACGGCGAACTGCATTTCGCCCGGCTATGTGTGGACGCCGCTGGTGGAGAACCAGATTCCCGACACGATGAAGGCGCGCGGCATGACGCGGGAGCAGGTGATGAACGACGTGCTGCTGGCGGGGCAGCCGACCAAACAGTTCGTCACGGTCGATCAGGTGGCGTCCATGGCGCTTTATCTGTGCAGCGATGCCGCCGCGAACATCACCGGCGCCAATATGAGCATCGACGGCGGCTGGACCGCGCAATAGCCATATCCATCCCGGTCATCGGCGCGCAATTCCTTAACATGGATTGTGTCATATTGGGGACAGCAGGAAGGATTTGTTTTCATTGAGGAAACCTGATGCGACCAGCGCAGGTTATCCCCTCCGACACGCCATGCGGCGAAATTGGAAAAGGGACTCCTCATGAAGAAATATCTCGTTGCGGCCGCACTTGTTGCGGCGCTGCCTTCCGTCGCGTCCGCGCAGGAGGAAACGGCGCCCGACGGCACCCAGGCCTTCGGCGTCGAACCCTATGTCGGCATATTGGGCGGCTATCACACCTTTGACCGTGGCACCGAATTCGGCAGCGTGCCCGGCGAGACGATCATGAACGGCGCGATCATCAGCGGCGTCGCGGGCGTCAACGTGCCGCTCGGCCCCGTCTTCGTGGGTGTCGAGGGCAATGCGACCAAGGGTTTCAGCGACATCGACTGGGAATATGGGGTGAAGGGCCGCTTCGGCGCGCGGGCCGGTGAAAGCGGCATGATCTTCGCGTCGGCCGGCTATCAGTGGGTCAACGGCAAGGGCGGCTGGCCGGACCGCAAGGACTGGATGTACGGCCTGGGCGTCGAGGTCGGCCCGAAGGACATCGGCCTGGGCGGCGTCACGGGCAATAGCGGCATCCGCCTGCGCTTCCAGACCGAAACCTATGATTTCGACAGCTTCCGGCCCACGGCTGGCGTGATCTTCCACTTCTGATCCCTCCCATGGCATCGGCAGGAGCGCCCGTCGGCAACGGCGGGCGCTTTTGCTTTGGGGAAACGGGCTGGACATGCCGAAGCCCCTTAAAAGGCGCGGCAAATCCGCTTATGGTTGCTTCTTCCATCAGGGAGACCCATCGATGCGTCATGCGTTGACGGCCGTCATGGCCGCCGCCAGCCTTATCTCCATTGCCCATGCCCAGTCCCCTGGCGCGCCTGTGAATGGGGCGACGCCCGCGACGCCGCCCAATGCCATCGCAGCGACCATCGCGAAGGACATGGATGGGCTGATGACCCTCTATCGCGACCTGCATGCCAATCCCGAACTGTCCGAACAGGAAAGCGCCACCGCCGCCAAGCTCGCCCGGCGGTTGAAGGCGATGAAATTCACCGTCACCGAAAAGGTCGGTGGAACGGGCGTGGTCGCGGTACTGAAGAACGGCTCCGGCCCGGTGCTGCTGATCCGCGCGGACATGGACGGACTGCCCGTAACCGAGCAGACGGGGCTGGAATTCGCCTCCAGGGTGAAGGCCAAGACCGCCGACGGCGCCGAAACCGGCGTGATGCACGCCTGCGGCCATGACACGCACATGACCGCCTTCATCGAAACCGCGCGGCTGCTCTCCACGATGAAGGAGGAATGGAAAGGCACGCTGGTAATGATCCTTCAGCCGGCCGAGGAAGTGGGCCGTGGCGCGCGGCTGATGCTGGAGGATGGGCTCTACACCCGCTTTCCGCGCCCGACCCATGCCATCGCCTTCCACGACGCCGCCAATCTGGAGGCGGGGAAAATCGGCTATACGCCGGGCTTCGCGCTCGCCAATGTGGACAGCGTCGACCTTTTGGTGCGGGGCATGGGCGGCCATGGCGCCTATCCGCAGACGACGCGCGACCCGATCGTGATCGGCGCGCGGATCGTGACCTCGCTGCAAACGCTGGTCAGCCGGGAACAGGACCCGTTCGACCCGGCCGTCGTCACCGTCGGCAGCTTCATGGGCGGCGCCAAGCATAATGTCATTCCCGACGACGCGAAGATGCTGCTCACCGTGCGCAGCTATTCCGATGAAACGCGGGAAAAGCTGATCCGGGGCATAGAACGCGTCGCCCGCGGGGAAGCCATTGCGGCGGGCGTGCCGGACGACAGGATGCCGGTGATCTCCGTAAAGGACGAATTCACGCCCTCCACCTACAATCCGCCCGCCTTCGCCAACCGGATGGCGGACGTGCTGAAGGCCCATTTCCCCGAGGGCACCGTCAGCGAAACCAGACCCTCCATGGCGGGAGAGGATTTCGGCCGCTATTACCGCGCCGACAAGAGCATCGAAAGCTTCATCTTCTGGGTCGGCGGCGTGCCGGCCGACCAGATGGCGAAGGCGAAGGCCGGTGAGGCCAGCCTGCCGTCGCTGCACAGCCCCTTCTGGGCGCCCCAGGCCGACCAGGTGATCGCCACCGCCAGCGAAGCCATGACGGTGCTGGCGATGCACATATTGAAGCGGGATTGAGGCTGAAGCCCCTCATTCCCCCTCCCGCAGGCGGGAGGGGCCTAGGGGGTGGGCGCGAGCGAAGCGAGCTTCCAGGTTAGCGGTTGCAAAACGACGCAGATGTCGCGCCAGCCACCCCTAACCCATCCCGCCTGCGGGAGGGGGAATGTCTTGGCCTGGCCAAAAGCCACCCCGCCCCGCAATCCATGAAAAAGGGCGCCACCTCCCGGCAGCGCCCTTTCTCAATCCATAAACCCGGTCAGGCGCCCGCAGGCGACGGATCACCGAACGGCCCCTTGCGCCGGCGCGTCTTCGGGATCGAAGACCCGGCCGCCGGGATCGCGGACGGCTTGATCGTCGTGCCGTCGTCACGGGTGATCTCGCCCTTGTCGAGCAGCGTCTTGATCTCCTCGCCGCTCAGCGTCTCATACTCGAGCATCGCATTGGCGAGCAGGTGAAGCTGGTCCTCATGACCCTTCAGGATTTCCTGCGCCCGGGCATAGCCCTGCTCGACCAGCCCGCGGATTTCCTTGTCGATCAGCTTGGCCGTCTCGTCCGACATATGGACGCGCTGGCTTTGCGAATAACCGAGGAATGTCTCGCCCTGCTGCTCTTCATATTGCAGGGGGCCGAGCTTGTCGGACATGCCCCATTGCGTAACCATGTCGCGCGCGAGCTTGGTGGCATATTGAATGTCGCCCGAAGCGCCCGACGACACCTTGTCATAGCCGAAGATGATCTCCTCGGCCACGCGGCCACCCATGGCGACGGCCATGTTCGCGTGCATCTTGTCGCGGTGATAGCTGTAGCTGTCCCGCTCCGGCAGGCGCATCACCATGCCCAGCGCGCGGCCGCGCGGAATGATCGTCGCCTTGTGAATGGGGTCCGAGGCCGGTTCATGGACAGCGACGATGGCATGGCCCGCCTCATGATAGGCGGTCATCTTCTTCTCATCGTCGGTCATCACCATGGAGCGGCGCTCGCTGCCCATCATGACCTTGTCCTTGGCCGCCTCGAACTCGTCCATGGCGACCAGACGCTTGCCGCGGCGGGCAGCCATCAAAGCCGCTTCGTTGACGAGGTTCGCCAGATCGGCGCCGGAGAAGCCCGGCGTGCCCCGCGCGATCGTGCGCGGATTGACGTCCGGCGCCAGCGGCACCTTCTTCATGTGCACGGCCAGAATCTTCTCGCGCCCCTCGATGTCGGGACGCGGCACCACGACCTGCCGGTCGAAACGGCCCGGACGCAGCAGCGCGGGGTCCAGCACGTCGGGACGGTTGGTCGCCGCGACGATGATGATGCCCTCATTCGCCTCGAAACCGTCCATCTCCACCAGAAGCTGGTTCAGCGTCTGCTCGCGCTCGTCATTGCCGTTGCCGAGGCCCGCGCCGCGATGACGGCCGACCGCATCGATTTCGTCGATGAAGACGATGCAGGGCGCATTCTTCTTCGCCTGCTCGAACATGTCGCGGACGCGACTCGCGCCCACGCCGACGAACATCTCGACGAAATCCGAACCCGAAATGGTGAAGAAAGGCACGCCCGCCTCACCCGCGATGGCGCGGGCGAGCAGCGTCTTGCCTGTACCCGGCGAGCCGACCAGCAAGGCGCCCTTGGGAATCTTGCCGCCCAGCCGCGCGAACTTGCTCGGGTCCTTCAGGAACTCGACGATTTCCTGCAATTCCTCACGCGCTTCGTCGATGCCGGCGACGTCATCGAACGTCACCTTGCCGTGCTTTTCGGTCAGCAGCTTGGCCTTCGACTTGCCGAAGCCCATGGCCCCGCCCGCGCCGCCGCCCTTCTGCATCTGGCGCAGCACGAAGAAGGCGATGCCCAGGATCAGCAGGAACGGCAACGACTGGTAGATCAGGATCATCCAGAAGCTCGGCTGCTCCTCCGCCTGGCCGGAATATTTGACGTTATAGTCGTCCAGCAGGCCGGTCAGGCCGGGGTCGTTCACCGGGACAGTGCTGAATTTCTGCCCACTGCTCAGCGTGCCGGAAATCCGGTCGGTGGCGATGGCGACATCCTTGACCTGGCCTTCCTGCACCTTGGCGCGGAATTCGGAATAGGCGATGCCGGTCCCGGTGGTCGACGCCGTGCGGCTGTCGAACATGGAGACGAACAGCAGCAGGGCGACAATCACCCCCGCCCATATCATCGCGCTCTTGATCCAGGGATTACCCTGCGGGTCCTTCTCGTCGTTCATTCACCACTCTCTTTCACCCGGCAAGATAGGATGCCGCAGCAAAATCGCAAGCGCGCGCCTGCTAAGGTCAGCCGCCGATAAATTGCGACAGGGCGATATAGGCCAGGATTACCGCGACCCCTGCCGACAGACCGCAAAGCATATAGCCGGTATAGAGCAGCATAGGCGGATGGGGTCGCTCCATCCGGTGATTACGCTGCGCCGCCGAAAGAATGACGCTGGCCAGCAGGCCATAGGTCACCGCCGCAAATTCAAACATGAATCGAAAATTCCCACGCTCAACTGGCTTCATTAACCAACATAGGCGTTAAGGAAAGGTCATTGCGCCCGATCAAATCGACGGATTGTTCGACGGATGCGCCAAGCCGTGGAACCTTTCCGTAACGATCATTGCCAGCGTCGCTGGGGTGCCAGCGTCAGAGTCCAGCAGGCCCCGCCCTTCAGGATGAGGCGGCCGATGCTCATCTTCTCGCCCCGGCGCGCCGCCGCGACCAGCCTGTCCACCGTTTCCCCGCGTGGCGGGGCGGCATCCGGCTGCAATCGCGCGATCATGCGGAGGATCAGGCGGCGCAACAATTCGCGGGGCAGGTCGGTCCGGTCCAGCGTCAGCCCGCCTCCACCCGCGTGCACATGGCGCGCTTCCAGATCGTCGACCGTCCAGTCCAGCGCCTCCTCCGCCTCGGCCAGAGCCGCCGCGCTGCGTCCCGCCGCCGCGGCGTCGATCCAGTCGACACCGGCCAGCGCCATGCGCAGGGCAGCCCGGTCGAAGCGCGCATCGCTGTTCGACGGATCGTCGACATGGGGCAGGCCGCGTTCCAGCGCATAGGCGAGCAAGTCGGCCTTGCACACGCCCAGCAGCGGGCGCAGCACCACGCCCTGCCGCGCCCGCACGCCGGCCAGCCCGCCCACGCCCGCGCCCCGGTTGAGCCGCATCAGCAGCGTTTCCAACTGGTCGTCCCCATGATGCGCCGTCAGCAGCCAATCCAGCCCCCGCGCTGCCCGCCAGCCTTCCAGCAGCCTGTACCGTTGCGCTCTCGCCCAGCTCTGAACATTGCCGCGAACCGCGCCGGTGGGATGCAGGGTGGCATGCGCGATCCCGGCGCCTGCGCACCAGTCCGCCACCATCGCCGCCTCCGCTGCCGAAGCCTCGCGCAAGCCATGATCGACCGTGGCCGCCTCGACACGCCCCGGAAAGGCGCGCGCGGCGAGGTCGAGCAGCGCCATGCTGTCAGGCCCGCCGGAAACCGCCACGCCGAAACGAGCGCCGGCGGCATCCCCGACCAGCGCCATCATCGCCCGGCTCAGTTCCGCGACGGGATCGCCCTCGGCCATGGGGACTTCAGGCGGTGCACTTGGCCCTGGTCCGGCCCTTGTCCATCATGCCGCGCAGGCCGTTCGACAGGCTGGCGCCGTAGACCTGCTCCAGCTCCGCATAGACCTTGCAGGCGTCGGCGGGCTTCTTGAGCTGGATCAGCGCCTCGCCCAGATAGGCCAGGCTGTCGGCCGCGCGGTCGCCCTTGGGCCGCTTCTGGTAATTTTCATAGAAAGCGACCGACGCCAGCGCCGGCTTGCCGTCGTCCAGATAGGCGCGGCCCAGCAGGTTCGCCGCCTTGCTGGCGACGGGACTGGCGCCATATTTATCCACGGTCGCCTTCAGCTGCGCCTGCGCCTCCGGATAGAATTTCGCGTCCCACAGACGGAAGCCATAGGTGTAGGCGTCGTCGGCCTCATTACCCGTCGAGGGCCGCTCGATCGCGGCGACGGCGGTCTTTCGTTCCTCGCTCGCACCATTGGCGGCCGGGCGCGGCGCACCTGGCCGCGCCGATGCGGCGGTGGAGGCCGGAGCTGCCGAGGCGGAGGGGCCGACCGCCGGCGGCACGACCGCGGGCGCGGCACGGCTTTCCTGTTCCGCCTTGTAGCGGTTGAACGCCTCTTCCAACTGCTTCAGCTTGAAGCTGTTTTCCTCCACCTGCCCGGTGATCGAGGCCAGTTGCGATTCCAGCGCATTCACCCGCGCCGTCAGATCCGCCACCGGTGTGGAGGCAGGCGATCCCGGCACCACGGCCGGCGCGGCGGGACGCGTGATCTCCGCCTCCAGCGGCGCGCCGGCCGGGAACACCTTGCGCTGGACCGCGCGCATTTCCTTTTCCAGACGGTCGACCCGAACATCGACGCTGACATTCTGGGCCGCGAGCGGCGGCGCGAGCGCAATGAGCGCCAGTGCAGCCGTCGCGAAAAAAGCGTTACGCATGATGATCCCCGACTTATATCCGGTCTTAACCATAGGGCGATAATCCGCCCGGTAAAGCGCGACTTTGCGCCAAATTCCGCTGAATCGCCCCTGAACGGATCAGTCGGCCGCAGCGGGTGCAGGTGCGGCGGGCACCGGGGCGGCCGGACCCGTGGGAACCGGGGCCGTGGAGGCCGGAGCCGCCTGACCCTGACCCTGGCCCTGACCCTGCGCCGCGGCAGGCGCAGCCCGCGCCAGCAGCGCCTCCGCATTGACCGGCACATCGGCAATGGTCCGGTCCGGCGGCCCCAGCGGCGCAATCGGCTTGCCGCCGACCGTCACGGTCAGCGCCTGCGGCCGGCCTGTCAGGATCATCGGATTGCGGGCATTGGCGGGAAGGGTGAAGCTTTCCCCCTTCTTCATAAGCCCGTCCTTCAGCCTCTCTCCCGCCTCGTCATAAATGCGCAGCCAGACATCGTCATTGGCGGTGAACAGCACGGTCTGCACCACCGGAGCCGCCGGGCGCGCGCCTGCTGCCGGCTTCGCGGTCGCGGGCGCGGGGGCACTTTGCTGCGCGGCGATCTCCTCGCCTGTCGGCGGCGTCATCACCTGCGTGCGCCAGACGGCGAAGCCGGCGACCAGGATCACGACGATGGCGGCCGCCGTCCAGGCCAGGGCCCGCGAGGGAACCCGCGCCGGATCGGCCGGTTCGAACGCCTCATAGCGGTTGCTGCCAAGGTCGGAATTATGCACCGCGTTGCGCACGTCGGCGGCGATCGCCACCTCGTCCACATCGATGGCGCGGGCATAGGCGCGGGCAAAGCCCACCGCATAGGGAATGCCGGGCAGGGCGGCATAATCGTCGCGCTCTATCGCCTCCAACTGCCGCTGGGCGATGCGCGTCCGCGTGGCGACATCCTGTATCGACAGTCCTTGCGCCTCCCGCGCGGCGCGCAGGCGCGCCCCCGGAGTATTGGGCTGCCGTTCCGGCGCCGCGACGCCGGGTTCCAGTTCAGGTTCTTCTGCCATGCTGCTCCGCGACTTTTGAAGGCTGGCCTTGTCTCATTGCGGGACGGGGATTGTCAACGCTGCGCCGCCCCGGAAAGGCGGGATGCATCGCCGCGATCCCCATTAATTCAATTCAATAGCATGTTCGCCGGCCCAGTCGACCAGCGCCGAACGAATATCCGTCACGCCCTTGTCCAGCAGATCGCGCATGAACCGGCGCAGTTCCGCAGCATCGATGGTCCGGATCATCGCCTTCACCGGGCCGACCGATGCCGGGGTGATCGACAGGCGCCGCACGCCAAGGCCGATCAGCGCCATCGCCTCCAGCGTGCGCCCGCCCATTTCGCCGCAGACGCCGACCGGCACCTCATAGGTTTCACAGGCGCGCACCACGCGGTCCAGGAAGCGCAATATCGCGATGCTCAGCCAATCGTAGCGCTCCGCCAGGCGCGGATGCGCGCGGTCGGCGGCGAACAGGAACTGCGTCAGGTCGTTGGTGCCGATGGAAAGGAAATCGAGCCTGGGCAGCAGGAGGTCCAGCACCTCCGCCAGCGCGGGCACCTCCAGCATCGCGCCATAGCGCACCGCGACCGGCAGCTTCTTCTTCTGCGCCACCAGCCATTCGCGCTGATGTTCGACGAGCGCCTTCGCCTGCTCATATTCCCAGGGCTCCGACACCATCGGGAACATGACGTGCAGCACCTTGCCCGCCGCCGCCTCCAGCAGCGCGCGGGCCTGCGCCTTCATCAGGCCGTCGCGGTCCAGCGCCAGCCGCAAGGCGCGCCAGCCCATGGCCGGATTGTCCTCCAGCTCCTCCTCATCGTCGCGGGACATGTAGGGCAACGCCTTGTCGCCGCCGATGTCGACAGTGCGGAAGATCACCGGCCGGTCGCCCGCAGCATCGAGGACGTCTCGATAAAGCCGCTGCTGCTTTTCCCGCTGCGGCAAAGTGGCGGAGACGAGGAACTGGAATTCGGTGCGGAAGAGCCCGATGCCGTCCGCCCCCACGATGTCCAGCGCCTGCGCATCCTCACGCAGCCCGGCATTGACCATCAGTTCGATCCGCTGGCCGTCGACGGTGACGGAGGGCAGGTCGCGCATCGCCGCGAATTCGGCCCGGCGCTTCTGCGTCACATGCAGCTTATTCTCGAACGCCTCGTCCATGTCGGGCGTCGGCCGGATCAGCAGGGCGTTGGCGCCCACATCCATCAGGATCAGGTCGCCCTCGTTCACCTGATGGCGGATGTCGCGCACGCGGCCCAGCACCGGCACGCCCATGGCCCGGGCCACGATGGTGACATGGGCGGTCAGCGACCCTTCCTCCAGGATCACGCCCTTCAGGCGCCGCCGGTCATATTCCAGCAGTTCCGCCGGTCCCAGGTTGCGCGCGATCAATATGGCGTCCTGCCGCAATCCCAGTTGCGCCGCCGTTCCCAACTGCCCCGACACGATGCGCAGCAGCCGGTTCGCCATATCCTCCAGATCGTGCATCCGGTCCTGAAGCAGCGGGTCGTCGATCTGGCGCATGCGCATCCGGGTGCGCTGCTGCACGCGCTCGATGGCGGCCTCCGCGGTAAGGCCACTGTCGATCGCCTCGTTGATCCGCCTGATCCAACCCTCGTCATAGGCGAACATCTTGTAGGTTTCGAGCACCTCCTGATGCTCGCCCTCCGTGCCGAACTCGGCCGTGCCGGTCATCCGGTCGATCTGCTCGCGCATCTTGGTGAAGGCGGAAATCACGCGCTGACGCTCGGCCTCCGTATCCTCCGCGACGGTATGTTCGATATGCACGCGCGGCTGGTGGAACACCGCATGGCCGCGCGCCATGCCCATGACAAGCTGCAACCCGTGCAGGACCGACGTGCCCGTATCCTGCACGCGCGAGTCCGTCGGGCCATCGTCGGCCAGTTCGGCATTGGCGATCAGTTCGGACAACACCATCGCCACGGTCTGGAGCGCCTCGATCTCCACCTCCTCATAACGGCGCGGCTCGACATGCTGGACGCAGAGCACGCCGATGGCGCGCTCCCGCCGCACGATCGGCACGCCGGCGAAGCTGTGGAACAGTTCCTCCCCCGTTTCCGGGCGATAGCTGTAATCGGGGTGCGAGGCCGCCTCGTCCAGGTTGAGCGTCTCGACATTGGTGGCGATCATGCCGACCAGACCCTCGCCCATCGCCATGCGGGTGACGTGGACGGCCTCCTGCTTCAAGCCCCGCGTCGCGAACAGTTCCAGCAGCCCTTCGCGCACCAGATAGATGGAGCAGACCTCGCTCGACAGCGATTCCCCGATGATCTCCACCACCTTGTTCAGCTTCGCCTGCGCGCTGGTGCGCGCGGCCATGACTTCCTGCAGGCGGATGAGGATCTGGCGGGCGGCGGCGGCGGGCGTGCTGGGCATGTGCCAAGCGCTAACAGATCGCGCGTCCGCTTTCCAAGGCGAATATGCGCGGTTCCAGCGGATTTTCCGTCTATGGATATGGCGGAAATGGACGAGGCTTTCGTTTACAGCCTTAAAATCTCGAAAGTCAGCGAGTCAGGGAGACGAGCATATGGCAGAAATCGATACTAAAGCCTTCGAACAGGATCTGATCGACCGCGGCTATTCCCGCCGCCAGATGGGCAAGGTCGCGGCCTTGCTGGGCGCGGGCGCGGCCGCCCTGCGCGTCACCGGCGCTATGGCGCAGCAGGCGGCGAAGCCGGTGGAAGGCGCGGTGCGCATCGGCGCCAATGAATGCTGGACCGGCCCCTTCCCCGTCGCCGCCGAAGCCGCGTTCAAGCTGGTGCAGGAAGGCAATCGCTACGAACCGAATGACGAACATGCGAAGCTGTTCGCCGCCGTCGCCGCCGTGGAGGGCATCCCGGCCGACCGCATCACCGCCTGGCCGGGCTCCAGCGATCCGCTGAGCCGCGTCGCCGTCGCCTATGCATCGCCCACGCGCGGCATCGTCACCGGCAACCCTGCCTATGAGGCGATCTGGCGCACCGGCGACTGGCTGGGCGCGAAGGTGACGAAGGTGCCGCTCACCAAGGATTATGCCCATGACGTGAAGGCGATGCTGGCGGCCGATCCCAATGCGGGCGTCTATTATATCTGTTCGCCCAACAATCCGACCGGCACGATGACCCCGCTGGCCGACATCCAGTGGCTGGCCGACAACAAGCCGAAGGACGCGATCCTGGTCGTCGACGAAGCCTATATCCACTGGTTCGATGGTCCGAACGCCGCGAAGATGGCGGCCAGCCGCGACGACGTGCTGATCCTGCGCACCTTCTCCAAGCTGTTCGGCATGGCGGGCATGCGGCTGGGCCTCACTTTCGCCAGCCCCGCGATCATGGAAAAAATGATGCGCTATGACGGCGGGCAGGTGACGGCGATGCTGCCGATGACCGCCGTCGCCTGCGGGACCGTGTCGGTGGCGCAGGCCGACCTCATCAAGGCCCGCCGCGCGGAAATGGTCGCCAATCGTGAAATGGCCATCGCCCACCTCAGGAAGAAGGGGATCAAGGTCATCCCCGGCAGCCAGGCCAATATGTTCATGGTCGACTGGGGAAAGCCGGCCAAGGCCATGCAGGCCGCTATCCTTGCCGAAAAGGTGCAGATCGGGCGCAACTGGCCGATCTGGCCCAACGTGTCGCGCGTCTCCGTCGGCTCGGCCGATGAGATGAAGGCCTTCTGCGATGCCATCGACAAGGTTTGGAAAGCCTGATCCAGGTTAACGGCTCATAAATTTCAGGAATCCGGAGGCGGCGCATTGTGGAAATGCGCCGCCTCCTTCGTTTCCCCCGGTGGAATATGCGCAGTTGATGGAACAACTAGGGGAACAGACGACATGACCATGATGTTGGAAAAGGACGCCCGCGAAGACCTGCTCGACCGGGGCTATTCCCGCCGCACGATCGGCAAGATTTCCGCTCTGATGGCGGCCGGGGCGGCTGCCGGCAACCTGTTGATCCAGCCCGCCCTCGCGCAGCAGCAGGCGGCGCGCGGGGTGAAGGGCGCGGTGCGCATCGGCGCCAACGAATGCTGGACCGGTCCGTTCGAACCGGGCGTTCAGGCCGCGGCCAGGGCCGCCGCCGTCGGCAACTGGTACGATCCCGACAATTACAAGGGCGACCTGATCGCCACCATCGCCAAGGTGGAGGGGATTCCGGAATCGCACATCATGCTGTGGCCGGGTTCGGGCGGGCCGCTGGTCAGCACGGTCGCGGCCTTCTGCTCGCCCACCAAGGGCCTCGTCACCGCCGATCCGACCTTCGAATCCGCCTGGCGCACCGCCGATTATCTGAAGGCCCCCATCGCCAAGGCCCCCCAGGCCATCGGCAAGGGGCACGATGTCAAGGCGATGCTGGCCGCCAATCCCAATGCCGGGCTCTATTATATCTGCACGCCCAACAATCCGACCGGCACCATCACGCCGCTGGCCGACATCGAATGGCTGCTGGCGAACAAGCCCAAGGATTCGTTCCTGCTGGTCGACGAAGCCTATATCCACTGGTTCGACGGCCCGAACGCCGCGAAGCTGGTGGCGGGTCGCAAGGACCTGATCGTCATGCGCACCTTCTCCAAGCTGTTCGGCATGGCGGGCGTGCGCCTCGGCCTGACCTTCGCGGACCCCGAAGTGCAGAAGCGCATCAGCCTGTTCGGCCCGACGGCGGGCGGTCTGTCGATCACCGCCATGGCCTGCGGCAATGCGGTCTATCCCGAAGCCGGCCTCATCAAGGCACGCCGCGCGGAAATGATCGCGAACCGCGAGGAAACCATCGCCTGGCTCACCAAGAAGGGCATAGAGGTGCACCCCGGCAGCGAGGCCAATATGTTCATGGTCGACTGGAAGACCAAGCCGGCCAAGGAAATGCAGGCCGCCCTGATCGCCACGCCGGAAAAGGTGCAGATCGGGCGCAACTGGCCGATCTGGCCCACCGTCTCGCGCGTGACAGTGGGTTCGGCCGACGACATGGCGAAGTTCCGCGCCGCCGTAGACAAGGTGTACAAGGCCTGATTTCCTTCCCCCGGGTCGCACAAAGGGCGTCCGGTATATCCGGGCACCCTTCTTTCCATCCTGGGGCAATCCAAAGCATTTTCCTCCCGTGGCCGGGAGGGCGATGTCCGCTCTGCGGCCCGACCTAGAGCCAATCGACATTCAGAAGATGACGAGCCGAAAATGGTGTTTTTCCGTGACCCGGAGCGCAGCCTACTCAAAGTAGGTGAGCACCGGAAGCACGGAAAAGC
>NZ_LXYF01000032.1:0-84603 GCF_002894065.1 Sphingobium sp. SA916 | reverse complement strand
TCCTGCCAGGGCTTGTACATTTCGAAGACATGATAGGTGGGGGTGAGCACCATCTTCCTGCCTTCGGTCAGGATCATCGCCTGCAACACATTCACCATCTGCGCGATGGCGGTCATGCGCACCCGGTCGGCATGTTTGGCGAAGATGTCGAGATTGACGGAGGCGACCAGCGCATCGCGCAGCGTGTTCTGCTGCCGCAGGAAGCCGGGATTGGTGCCGGGGTCGGGCGCATACCATGTGCCCCATTCGTCCACAGCCAGGAATATCCGCTTCTGCGGATCATATTTGTCCATCACCTTGCTATGGCCGGTGATCAGCTCGTCCATCTTCCATGTGGCGGCCAGCGTGTCGGCCCATGCGGTCTCGTCGAAATTGACCGGATCGGCCTTGGGCGGCCAGCCGCCCTGGGGCAGGGTGTAATAATGGAGCGACAGCGCATCCAGTTGCTTGGCCGCGTCGCGCATCATCACTTCGGTCCAGTTATAGTCGCCGCCGTTCGCGCCCGACGCGATCCGCACCAGCGTCTTGCCCGCCGGAACCTTCAGGAAGGTCGAATAGCGCTTCGTCACGTCGGCGGCATATTCGGCGCGCATATTGCCGCCGCAGCCCCACAGCTCATTGCCGATGCCGAAGGCGGGCAGCGCCCAGGGTTCCTTGTGCCCGTTCTTCGCGCGCTCATCGGCCAGGCTGCCGGCGGGCGCGGTGATATATTCGACCCATTCCGCCATTTCCTGCGGCGTGCCGTTGCCGACATTGCCGGAAATATAGGCTTCCGCGCCGACCTGCCGCAGCAGTTCGAAATATTCATGCGTGCCGACGCTATTGGGTTCGGTCACGCCGCCCCAATTGGTGTTGACCTTGATCGGGCGCTTGCCCTTCGGGCCGACGCCCTCCCGCCAGTGATATTCGTCCGCGAAGCAGCCGCCCGGCCAGCGGATCACCGGGACGGAGAGGTTGCGCAGCGCCGCCACCACATCGTTGCGGAAACCATTGGTGTTGGGGATCGACCGATCATTGCCGACCCACAGGCCGCCATAGATGCCATGGCCCAGATGTTCGGCGAATTGCGTGAAGATGCGGCGGTCATAGACCGGGCCGGGCCGGTCGGCATGGATGGTGGCGGTGGTCGGCTTGCCGGCGGTGTCGGCGCTGGCGGTCGTCGCCGCCAATGCGCTGGCGCAGAGAAGCAAGGCGGCGGTCGTGCGGCGCAGGGTCTTGATCATGGTCGTCCTTTTCGGAAAATGGCGGCGGAATGGGCGAAACCTATTTGGGCAGCGGGATCATCCGGGCGATGCTGTAGCGGGCCTGCTGGACCTGCACGCCGTCGTCCGGCTGGCCGCTGCCGACGCTCAGGCCATAATCGCCCGGTATCAGCCCGCGCCCGCCCGTCATGGTGACGAAGCTGAGGTCGCGGGGGCTCAAGGTGAATTCCACCTTCCGGGTCTCGCCGGGCTTCAGCGTCACCCGCTGGAAGCCGCGCAGGGCAAGGCGAGGCGCGCCCTCGAACCGTGGCGGCGTGATATAGAGCTGCGCGACATCGTCGCCCGCCCTTGCACCCGTGTTCGTGATGGCGGTGCGCACCTTCAGGCCATTCTCGACCGAACCGTTCACCGGCTCGACCGTCAGCGGGGCGTAGCGGAAGCTGGTGTAGCTGAGGCCGTGGCCGAAGGGATAGACGGGCTTGCCCCTGAAATAGCGATAGGTGCGCCCCTCCATCCCATAGTCGGTAAAGGGCGGCAGGTCAGTGACGCTCCTGTAGAAGGTGACGGGCAGTCGGCCGCCCGGATCGGCCTTGCCCGAAAGGACATTGCCGACCGCCAGCCCGCCGGATTGGCCCGGATACCAGGCTTCGACGATGGCGGCCGCATTCTCCTTCGCCCAGGACAGGTCGATGGCGCTGCCATTCATGGCGACGACGACCAGCGGCTTGCCCAGCGCCCTGGCCTTTTCCAGGAAGGCGCGCTGGTCGGCGGGCAGGTCCAGCGTCGTCTTGTCGCCGCCGTCGAAACCCTCCACCTTGACGGGCATCTCCTCGCCCTCCAGGTCGGAGGTCAGGCCGACCACGGCGACGACGACATCGGCATCCTTCGCGCCCGCTGTCAGATCACGGTCGAGATCGTCGGTAACCCGCTTCCAGAAGATCGCCGGGCTGGCGGCGACGCCGCTTTCGCCCTGCAGGCGGATGGCGTAGCGCTCGCCCCTGGTCATGTGCACCTCGACCAGCTTCAGCGGTTCCGCCCAGCGCGAATATTCGCTGGCGGAGACGACGGGCTTGCCGTTCAGCGAGACCTCGCCCTTCACTCCGGTCAGCGCCAGCCGATAGAGGCCGGTTTCCGGTGCGACCAGATAGCCGCTCCAGCGCACCCGATGCTGGTCCGACACCTGTTTGAACTCGGCCGCCCGCGATACGATGCTGGTTTCGGTCCGCGTCAGCACCGGCCGGGTTGCAAACTGGTCCTTGCCCGTGGCGTTGAAATATTCGGCCTTGATTCCCGGCTTGCCGTCCGGCGTCAACAGCGCGGTGCCGGGGACGAGGTCGCCGTCTGTGATCGACGGGCTGAAGGGGATCACCGTCACGCTGTCCGCGCCCATGACCTGTTTCAGGCCCTCCGCAACCGAAATGGGTGGAGCGCTCTTGGCCGAGGAATAATTGCCGCGCAGCACGCGGGTCGCATCCGCCAAAGGCCCAGCCAGCGCGATCCTCGTCCCGGGCTTCAGCGGCAGGACGCCGTCATTCTTGAGCAGCACGAGGCTCTTTTCCGCAGTACTCAGCGCCAGCGCCTGATGATCCGGCGTACCGATCGCGCTTGGCGGGATCGCGTTGGGCTTGCGGGAAGACAGGCCCGGCAGGTCGCCATTGCGGTATCGCGCGGAAAAGAGCCGGACAAGGGCGGTGTCGATGTCGCCCATGCCGATATGGCCCCGCGCCAGCGATTCCTTGTATCGATCGCCAAGGTCGGTGCGTCCGCCCAGCGTCGCATTGTTGCATTCGCTGTCGACCCCGTAGCGCAGCGCGACGGCAACGCCGGTGGCGGCATCGGGCGCATATTTGTGATGCTCGTAAATGTCGACTACGGCGTCGCAGTCGGACACGACATAGCCCTTGAAGCCCCATGCGCCGCGTAGATAGTCCTGCAACAGCATATGACTGCCGCAGGCCGGTTGCCCGTCGACGCGGTTATAGGCGCACATGATCGACCCGGCCTTGCCCTCGACAATGGCGGCGCGGAAGGCGGGGAGGTAGGTGTCCTCCAGATCGGGCGGCGTGGCGAAGATATTGTCGGTGTGGCGGCTGGGTTCGGGGCCGCTATGGACCGCGAAATGCTTGGGCGTGGCGACGACCAGAGGCAGGTCCGGATTGTCCCCCTGCATGCCCTGGACGAAGGCGACGCCGATCCGCGCCGTCAGATAGGGGTCTTCGCCATAGGTTTCCTGCCCCCGGCCCCAGCGCGGATCGCGGAAGATGTTGATGTTGGGCGACCATGTGTCGAGGCCCGTGCCGATCCGGCCGAGATGCCCGGTCTGCCGTCCCAGCCTATGCAGCGCCCGGACCTCCGTGCCGATGGTGGCGGCGACCTGCCTGATCAACGGCGCGTCGAATGTGGCGGCAAGGCCGATGGGTTCGGGAAAATTGGTCGTGGGCACCGCCCCGATCGCGCCATGAAGGGATTCGGTCCACCAGTTATAGGCCGGGATGCCGAGGCGCGGGATCGCGGGCGCGACATTCAGAAGCTGTCCGACCTTCTCGTCCAGCGTCAGCCTGTCGACGATCTCCCGCGCCTTGCCGTCGGCCTCCGCCCATATGTCCGTGGCCTGCGCATGGACAGTTGCCGGGGTCGCGAGGCACAATATCGCGCCGGCCGCGCGCAAGGCGAAAGCGGTCTTCATGATTATCTCCCCAAGAAGCGCGCTGTTTTCAGCGTCGCTCGATATGTCTCGTCCGGTCGGTGGGGCGCGGGGGATGGCACTTCCCCCGCGCCCGGCGCGCTCAATGGGCCGCGCCGTCCTTCGTCCCCTTGGCGACGAAGGGATTGATGGTCCGGATCGTGCCGTCGGGATTATAATGCAGTTCGGTCACCTTCACGTTGCGCAGGCGGGTCTGGCCCGACAACTGGCTGTCGGCATAGAACAACCACCATTTCCCGTTCCATTCGACGATGGAATGATGGGTCGTCCATCCTTCCACAGGCTCCAGGATGCGGCCCTTGTAGGTGAAGGGACCATAGGGTGAATCGCCGATGGCATAGACCAGATAATGGGTATCCCCGGTCGAATAGCTGAAATAATATTTGCCCTTATATTTGTGCATCCACGATGCCTCGAAGAAACGGCGGTCATGGTCGCCGCCCAGCAGCGGCTTGCCCTTGTCGTCCAGGATCTGGATCGCGCGGGGCGCTTCGCTGAATTCCAGCATGTCGCCGGTCAGCTTCGCGACGCGCGGCGCCAGCGCGGGCTTGTCGTCCTGTCCCAGATCGGTCTTCGACCCATTGGGATCATATTTGCCGTCGACATTGCGCTGAAGCTGTCCGCCCCAGATGCCGCCGAAATACATATAGCTCGATCCGTCATCATCGGTGAAGACGGCGGGATCGATCGAATAGCTGCCCTTGATCGGCTGCGGCTGCGCCTTGAACGGACCCATCGGGTCCTTCGACGTGGCGACGCCGATGCGAAAGGCGCCCGCCTTGTCCTTGGCCGGGAAGTAGAGATAATAGGTGCCGTTCCTGTACGCAGCGTCCGGCGCCCACATCTGCTTGTCGGCCCAGGGCACGTCCTTCACATCCAGCGCCACCGGGCCGACCGTCACGGGGCCGCCGATCCTGTCCATCGACAGGATGCGATAGTCCCGCATCTCGAAATGGCTGCCCAGATCGTCCTCCGGCGTCGGCCCGTCGATGTCGTGGCTGGGATAGACGTAGATCTTCCCGTTCCACACATGGGCGGACGGGTCGGCGGTGTAGATGTCCGTGACCAGCGGCTGCGACAGATATTCGGATGCGTCGCGCTTCGCTTCGGCCTTCGGCTGGGCTTCGTTCGCCGGCTGCGACTGCTGGCATCCGGCGGCGAGCAACAGGGCGGCGAGCGGCAGGGCTTCCAATGCGCGCAACTTCATGGGCATGCTGATCCTCTCTGGTTATTCCCGCAACGATAGCGCTACCATTTTGCGAAGGCAATCTTGTACGACAAATTATATGGCCGTCAGACCGGTTGCAGTCCATGGGCCACGATCTTGTCGATCAGATCGCGATGGCGCGGCAGGCCGGCGCGCAGCTTCGCCGTCATGGCGGTATTTTCCCGCCGGGCGCGGTCCGCCAGATGGGCGTCGCGCGCCAGGGCGGGCCGGTCGACCTCTGTCCGGAATCCCATGCCGTAGAGCACATATTGGTAGCTCGCCGCCGGGAAGACCTCCTCCACCCGGTCGAACTCGTCGAGGAACCAGGGCGATTGGTAACGCCAGAGCAGCATCAGTTCCTTCAGACGATCGGGAATGGTCTCCTCCCGGACATTGTCGCGCCAGAAATTGCTGTCGGTGCGCTTCGTCAGCACATAATGCAGCTTCAGGAAATCGATGATCCGCCCCCAGCGATAATGGGTCGTGGCGTTGAAGCGCGAAGCGATGATGTCCATCACCTCGCGGCAGGCGGGCATCTGCTCGGCGATGATCTTGGCCGACAGTTCGATGAGGACGATGGCCGACGCCTCCAGCGGTTCGAGGAAGCCCGCGGCCAGGCCCACGGCGACGCAATTGCCCTTCCAGAAGGTTTCGCGATGGCCCGAACGGATTGCGATTTTCCGCGCGCCCAGCCCTTCGGCCAGCGGACCGATATAGGCGCGCAGTTCCCGTTCCGCCTCTTCGTCGGAAATATGGTTGCTGGAATAGACATGGCCGATGCCGCGCCGGGTCGGCAGGCCTATGTCCCAGATCCAGCCCGCGCTCTGCGCGGTGGAGATGGTGTGCGACGCCATCGGGCTGTCGGGCCGCTCATAGGGCACCTGCATGGCGAGCGCGGTGTCGCAGAACAGCACGTCGTTGCAGTCCCTGAACGGCACCTTCATCGCGCCTTCGATCAGCAGCGCCTTGAATCCGGTGCAGTCGACGAACAGGTCGCCCTCGATCTCGCCGGCCTGGGTGGTGCGGATGGCGCGGATGTCTCCATCCTCCTTCATCAGCACCTGCTCCACATCGGCCAGGACATGACGCACGCCCAGCTTTTCGGTGCAATGGCGTTGCAGGAAGGGCGCGAACTTGCCCGCGTCCAGATGATAGGCATAGTTGGCCAGCGCGTCATATTCGGCGGTCGCGATGGTCTTGGGCGCCAGGCCGTCGTCGCAGATGCGGCCCTGCGAACAGACGCTGTCGCAGAAACTTTCATCCCCCTCGCCCGCCAGCCAATGGGGGGCAAGGTTCACCTGCCCGAAATTCTGGGGCAGCATCAGGGGGTGGTAATAGCCGTCGTCAGGCGTTCCCGTCGTCCAGCGGGCGAAGCGCGCCCCTTGCTTGAAGGCGGCGTCGCATTCGCGGAACAGGTCGGTTTCGGAAATGCCCATGCGCGACAGGGTGGTGCGCAGCGTCGGCCATGTCCCTTCGCCCACGCCGATGATCGGCGTGTTGGGGGATTCGACCAGCGTCACGGTGAAGCCGTTGCCGATGCGGCTGCGATGGCGGGCGGCGATCACGCCGGCGGTCAGCCATCCGGCGGTCCCGCCGCCGACGATCACGATGTTGCGGACGGGATGAACCATGGCGACAGCCTTGATAGGGAAAGCGGGAAGGAACGCCAAAAAGGGAGGGGATGTCAACCGACATCCCCCCAGGGCGAGACAGGTTAGAAGCGGTAACGAACGCCTGCGGTGTACCGCCGGCCATAGGCATAGACGTCAAGCAACTGGTTGCTGAACCGGCCATGGGTGCTGACCGTTTCGTTGGTGAGGTTCAGCGCCTCGCCGAAGATGGTCAGTTGCTTCGTGATGTCGAAGCTGGTGCTGAGGTCGACCTGCAACGCCTCGTTCACGAAGGTCGGTTCGGCGCCGAAGGCCGAATTGTTCTGCGCCTGGCCGAAGGCCTGCAGATATTTGTCGCGCCAGTTGACGGCAGCACGGATCTGGAAGCCGTTCTTGTCGTAGAAGCCGACGAAGTTCGCGCTGTTGGCAAGGCCGGTCACCGCGAAACCGCTCTGCGACAGGTCGGTCCTGTCATAGGGCTTGTTCGTATCGACGAAGGTGGCGTTGGCATTGAAGCCGAAGCCGCTGTCGCCGAAGACATGCTGCCATGCCAGTTCCACGCCCTTGATCGTGGCGGACGGGCCGTTGACCCGCTGCGACACGGTGAAGACGGCCGGCTGGCCCGTCGTCGGATCGACCACGCCGTTGATGGTCTGGCGCTGCGTGCCGGCAACGATGAAGTTCGACACGTCCTTGATGAAGAAGTTCACCGCCGCATAGGAGTTGCGCTGATAATACCATTCCGCCGCGAAGTCGAAATTGTCCGCGAGGAAAGGCTGCAATCTTGGATTGCCCCCGGTCGCGGTCAGCGCGCCGACGCGCTGGCCCACACCGACGTTCAGAACGGGCGTCAGGGTGTTGAGCGAAGGACGGGTCAATGTCCGCGATGCGTCGAAGCGGAGGTGGAAATTGTTCGTGACCTCCAGCTTCATATCCAGACTGGGAAGCAGATAGGAATAGCTGCTCTTCGTCGAGATCGGCTGACTTTCGGAGAAGGTGACGTTGAGGAGCGTCGGGTCGGCGGCGCTGCCCGTAAGGGCAATGGGCAGGCGACCGACGCCGCTGGACGTCAGGTTGGTGATCTCCTCGCGAACCCCCGCATTGAAGCGGAAGGGCATCCCCGCAATCTCATGTTCGAAATTCACGCTGACATAGGCGGACCAGGTTCGTTCCCTGATGTCCTGGACGCTGCCGGGATCGAGCGCGAGGTCGAAGGCTCCCGTGAAATTCGGCCCGACCGTGGGATCGGCATAGTTGAAGCCCGGGATGTTCGTCGTCTGCGGATTGCCCAGCCCTTCCAGATACTCCTGATAGGCGCGCGGGTCATAGGCCAGCAGTTCCGGCGGCAGATTGCCGGAGAAGCCCGGAATCCAGTTGTTCAGGCTGATCGGACGGCCATAAAGGCTGGTCGGGATCGGCACGCCCGTATTCCGGCCCGAAGGTGTGCCGTAGCCCGCATAGGCCTGCCAGAAATTATTGGCGAAGTTGTTGCGGTTCTCCAGCCGGAAGCGGTCCTCCATATAGCGGCCGCCGAACTTCACGCGGAAGCTGTCGTCCTCCCAGGTGCCGCCGAGACGGAATTGCTTGATCTCATCGGAGTTCTTCTGGACCGACCGCACGGTGACGTGCGAACCGATGATGGTGGGATCGCTCCAGCGCGACTGATCGCCGGCCGGGCCATAGGTCGTCAGTTCGGGGAAGCTGTTCTTGCTGTCGCCGGTCACGCGGACGCCCAGCGCCGTGCCGAGCAGGCCGCCATAGCCGATGTCGCCATTCTCGCTGCCGATCCGGTTTCCGGGGTTCTGCCGGCTCTTGGCGTAGGAGGCGTCCGCTTCGAACTTCAGATTGTCGGTCGCATCCCATTTCAGGTTGACGCCGACCTGATTGGTTTCCAGCAGACGGCTGTCGCGGCCGGCCGTGAAGTCGGTCGGCGTGCCCGCCTGGATGAAATTGATCGTCGTGCCGTTCTCGTCCTGCTCCACATTGCGCAGGTCGCCCTGGTTGAACCACATGCCGAAACCGGAAATGTCGGTCACGATCTTCTGGCGCGAATAATTGTCGTCGATGGTCAGCAGCACGTCGTCCGAAGGCTGCCACTGGAAGGCGATGCGGCCGTCGATGCGTTCATCCTTGGTATAGCGCTGGTCGGCGCCATATTGCTGCTGATACCAGCCGACGACATTCTGCCGGTTGGTCGGGGTCGCCCAGGCGGCGGATTCAGGATTCGACGTCGGGGAACAGCTTGCGGCGGTGCTGCCTGCAAGCTGGCACGGCGCGAACCGGCCGCCCTGCCAACCCGAAACATAGACGCGGTTCACCTGGGTATCGCGACGGGTATAGACCGCGTCGACAAGGATGCCCATTGTGTCGTCGGCAAAGGTGGTGCTGAACAGGCCGCCGATCGTCGGCACGATCTTGCCGGCATCGTCCTGGACCGATCCGGCTGCGCTCATCGCGACGCGGGTGCCGGGGTGATCGAAGGGCTTGGGGTAGGAGATATTGACGGTCGCGCCGATCGAACTGCTCGACAAGGAAACGTCGGGCGTCTTGAGGACTGCCAGCTGGCCCACGAAGTCCGATCCGACGGTGGTGAAGTCGACCGATCGTCCACCGGTCGCCGTCGAAATCCTGCGACCGTCGATCAGCGTTTCGTTGAAGTCTCCGGCGAAACCGCGAACGGTGATGCCGTCCGGCTCGCCACGCGAACCGGCGCGATTGATCGATACGCCCGGCAGGCGCTGGAGCGACGCCGCGACGTTCGAATCCGGGAACTTGCCGATGTCTTCCGCAGAAATGACGTCGACGACGCCGGAAGAATCGCGCTTGATGTCGAGATTGCGCTGCAATGAGCCGCGAATACCGGTGACGATGATGTCGGCATCGCTGGCCGGCGCGGCGTCCTGGGCCGTGGCCGGAACGGCGATGGCCAGGACCAGCAGGCTTGCCGTCGCCGCAAGCGCGGCACGGCCGCGCGCTGGTTCGGCCTTGGTCATTCTATACGTCATGATCCTCCCCTTGTTCAGACAATATCTCGCCCGAACGCCGCGGCACTATTGCTGCGGCGATCATGTTTTCTTGATCAGGGTGATTTGTTCCGCTTTTCTAAGCGGATTTGATCATCCTCACCCAGGTCTTCTTTTTTTCTGCTGAAAATGGTAGCGCTATCTAAACGCGCGATCAAGCGGAATTGTAGGCGTAATCATTATCCGCCAGGATGCAGCCTCCGCATGGGGAAAAAGCCGGCCGAAGCGGCAAGCCGAGCGGCCGTCAACAAGGTGGGAGAGGATATGGAAGAGGTGGAACTGCTGAACAGCGAACTGCACGCAACCTTGCGGATGCGGCCCGCGAACGAGGGACGCGATCCCTTCGTCCGCATCGTGGTCGGCGAATTTGCGGCTGCGGCCGCTGCCTGTCCCCTGTTGTTTTCCAAACATGCGGAGACGGGCGCTTTCTATGCCGGGGCGCTGATGGGCTTCAAAAGAGGGGAATGTCTGATCGATTCGCCCGACGGCCGACCGGCCTTCCGGCCGCTGGAGGCGGATCGCGAGGGCTTCTTCGCTCTGGGGGAGAGCATCGCCTTCGATCCCGCCCATGACCGTTTTGCCGGGCGGGAGGGCGAATCGCTGTTCGATGCGCAGGGCGCGCCGACGGCATCGCTGAAGGCCGTGCAGAATGCCCTGGGCCGCCTGATGGCAGGGGCCGCGGATACCGACGCCTTCATCGCGGAGATGCTGGCCCATCGCCTGATCGAGCCGATCGACATCTCTCTCAACTTCGATGATGGGGAACGGCTGCGACTCGACGGGCTTTACACGATCAGTCTGGATATGCTTGGCGATCTGGACGATGCGACGGTGCTCAAGCTGTTCCGGGCGGGGCATCTGCAAAGCGCCTATGCCATGATCGGCTCGCTCCGGCACATCGCGTTGATGGCGCGCCGCCGCAATGAACGGCTGGCGGTGCCGGCCTGAACATGGGCGACGCCAGCCCCGTGATCGAGGCGTTCGCGGCGGCCGATATGACGGCGGCTGACGATCTGCGCGCATTCGCCGCCATGTGCCGACCCGCGGTGATCCGCGGGCGGTTCAACGACTGGCCGGCAGTGGCGGCCGGCGGGCAGGGCGGGACGGCGGCGCTGCACTATGTCGCCCGATTCGCCGCCGGTTCGAGCGCCGAATATTTTACCGCGGGCGCCGAGCTTGGCGGACGTTATCATTATGGCGACGGCCCCGGCGGCTTCAACTTCACGCGGGAAACGGCCAGTATCGGCGATGCGCTGGGCCGGATCGCCGCCAATGCCGAAAGCGGGAGCGAAACCGCCTATCTGGGATCGCTGCCCGCCGATTCCCATTTTCCCGGTTTCGCGGAGGAGAATCCCTGCAATTTGGTGGGCGCTGGCGTTCATCCGCGCCTCTGGATCGGCAACCGGTCGACGGTCGCCTGTCATTATGACAGTTACGACAATCTCGCCTGCGTGGTGGCGGGACGGCGGCGCTTCACCCTTTATCCGCCGGACGCCATCGGGGATCTTTATGTAGGGCCGGTGGACCATACCCTGTCCGGCCAGCCCGTTTCCATGGCGGCGGGCGCACCCGATGGAGCGGCGACCTATCCCCGTTTCGCGGCCGCGCGGGCAAGGGCCCTCGTCGTCGATCTCGCTCCGGGCGACGCGCTCTATCTGCCCAAGCTCTGGTGGCATCAGGTAGAGGCGCTCGACGACGTCAACATCCTCGTGAATTATTGGTGGGACGGGTTCGCGGCGGGCCCCGATTCGCCCTATGCGGCGATGCTGCTGGCTATGATCGCCCTGGCCGAGCGGCCCGAGCGTGAGCGCGCCGCGTGGCGCGCCTATTTCGATCATTACGTCTTCCGGCCGAACGGCCATCCGCTGGCGCATCTGCCGGAGGAGCGGCATGGCGTCCTGGGGCCGCTGGCGAAGGGCAATTATGGCCGCATCCGGACATTGGTCATGCGGATGCTGCGGGGCGCCTGAGCCTGGAAGACAGGAGCTTGAAGACAAATGACATGCGATGGAAAGGGGATGATGTGAAGAAGATGATCATGGCCGCGATGGTCGGATCGGCATTGGCGATGAGCGCCGCGCCCGGCGGGACGCAGGTGGCGACGGGCGGACCGCCGGCGGTGGCAGGCGCGAAGGCCGTGACCGTGGAGCGGATCAAGGTGCATGCGCCGTCCATCGAAGGCAATCTGGAGGGGGAGGCGGCCGACCGCGACGTCCTGGTCCTGTTGCCGCCCAGCTATGGCCGCGAACCGGGCCGGCGCTATCCCGTCATCTATGCGCTGCACGGTTATTCCATCGGGGCGGAACAATGGACGAAGGAAATCCATGTCCCGACGACTGTGCAGAATGCCTTTGCGAAGGGCTCGCGGGAGATGATCCTGGTGTTGCCCGATTCGAAGACTGTCCATAATGGGTCGATGTATTCGGGATCGATGACGACGGGAGACTTCGAAACCTTCATAGCGCGTGATCTGGTCCACTATATCGACACCCATTACCGCACCATCCCCCGCCGCGAAAGTCGCGGTCTGGCGGGGCACAGCATGGGCGGTTACGGCACCAGCCGCATCGGCATGAAGCATGCCGACATGTTCGGCGCCCTTTACATGATGAGCCCCTGTTGCCTGTCCCCGCGCAGCGCCGGGCAGATGGACGCGGCAGCGTCGAAGGCGCTGGAGGCGGTGAAGACTCCTGCCGATTCGGCTGCCTTGCCTTTCCTCCTCAGGGCGCAGCTCGCGACCGCCGCGGCCTCGTCCCCCAATCCCGGGAACCCGCCGCTCTATCTGGACCTGCCGGTCAAGGACGGCCAGGTGCAGCCGCAGGTTCTCGCCCGCTGGCGGCCAATGCGCCCCTGGCCTTTGTCGACCAATATATCGGCAATCTGCGCCGCTACAGGGCGATTGCCATCGATGTGGGCGACAAGGACGGGCTGAAGGACGACGCACGGGCGCTTCACGAAGCACTCGACCGCTATGGCATCGCCAACAGCTTCGAAATCTACGACGGCGATCATACGAACCGGGTCGCATGGCGCTTTCAGGACAAGCTGATCCCGTTCTTCGCCAGCCATCTCGATTTCGGAACGGCGAAATAGGCGCCTTTCGGTGGTAGCGATAACAAATCCGGTTGCCGCCGGAGGAAAATGGATTATCCCTGCGCGTGACGGCCCGGGACAGGGCCGACAGGACAGGGAGGAGCGAACGGCCTATGTTTTCCCGCAACATCATCTGGCACTTGGGTTTGACCGTCAGTCTGGTCGCGCTGAGCGCGGCTCCGGCGTTGGCCGCGCCGCGCTTCGACCCCATGTTCGGCGATCATGCCGTCATCCAGCGCGATCATCCGGTGACGGTGACAGGCAGGGCCGATCCCGGCGAAGCCGTCTCGGTCACGCTGGCCGGTGAGGTCCGGCAGGTCCGCGCCGACGGCGAAGGCCGTTTCGCGGCGCAGTTCGGCCCGCTCGCGACCGCAGGATCGGTGACGCTGGAGGCCCGCGCTCCCTCGGGCAGCGCGGTCGCGCAGGATGTCGCGGTGGGCGACATCTTCCTCTGTTCGGGCCAGTCGAACATGGAGCTGGAGGTCCGCAATGCGCAGGATGCGGTGGGCCAGATCCGCGCTTCGGCCGATGACCGATTGCGCCTGATGCTGGTGCCGCGCGCTGTGGCGGACGATCCGTTGCGCGACTTCCGGCAGGCGCCGTCCTGGCGCCCGGCCGGACCGGACAGTGTGGCCGATTTCTCAGCCGCCTGCTATTATATGGCGCGGGAATTGCGGAAGACGGCCGGCGTGCCGATCGGCGCCATCGCCAGCAGTTGGGGCGGATCGCGGATCAGTCCGTGGATGGGCGCGCGGGCGCAGGCGGCGGTCGGACAGGCGGCGCAATCGGCGCTCGTATCGCTGCATGGGCGCGATCCCTTTGCGGCGGAGCGGGCGGCCAGCGCCGAATGGGAAAAATGGTGGCGCAAGGAAACCGGGGATGCCGCCGGCAAGGAACCCTGGCAGCCGGACAGCAGCATCGCATGGCAGGACGTGCCCAGCATAGGCCCTTGGGAACAATGGGGCGTTCCCGCGCTGGCCGACTATAATGGCATGGTCTGGTTCCGCAGGGAGATCGAACTGACGGCGGCGCAGGCGAAGCAGCCGGCCACCCTCTCCCTTGGACTGCTGGACGATGTCGGCCGGGTGTGGATCAATGGCAAGCCGGTGGCGATGAGCGCCCGAAGCTGGCAGCCGAGCATGTTCGACGTGCCCCCCGGCGTGCTGAAGCCGGGACGCAATGTGCTGATCGTCAATGTGCAGGACAACTATGCCAATGGCGGCTTGTCCGGCCCGGCGGAGGTCATGAAACTGGGGTTTGGGCAGGGGCAGGGCGGGGACCTGCCGCTGGGCGACGGCTGGCGCTATGCGGTGCCGGCCAGGTCGCCGGCGGGCGCGCCGCGCGTGCCGTGGGGCGACACGACCGGTTCGGGCACGCTCTACAACGGCATGATCGCACCGCTGGGGTCGATAGGGTTGAAAGGCGTCGCCTGGTATCAGGGCGAATCGGACGTCGACCTGCCCGGCTATGACGACCGCATGAAGGCGATGATGGAGGATTGGCGGCGGCAGTTCGGTTCGCCCGACCTCGCTTTCGTCGCGGTCCAGCTTGCCGCTTATGGCGCGCCGGTGACGCAGCCGGGGGAAAGCGGCTGGGCGGCGATGCGCCAGGTGCAATATCAGGCGATGGCGCGGGATGCGCATGGCGGCCTCGCCACGGCCATCGACCTGGGCGACCCGTTCGACATCCATCCGGGCGAAAAGCAGGAGGTCGGCCGCCGCCTGGCACGGGCGATGCGCGCCGTCGCCTATGGCGATCCGGTGTCGCGCACCGGCCCGCAGGCGGCGCGGGCGGTGGCGACGACGGACGGCGGCGCGGCGGTCGAGTTCACCGGGCTGACCGGCGGGCTGCATATGCGCAGCGCGAGTCAGGCCATCGGCTTCGAACTGTGCGGAGCAGCGGCCGGAAGCTGCCGTTTCGTACCCGGCCGGGCGGAAGGCACGCGCATCGTGCTGGCGGGCGACGGCCTGCCGGCGACGCGCGTGCGCTATGCCTGGGCGGAATCGCCGGTCGTCAACCTTTATGACGAAGCGCCGCTGCCGGTCGGATCGTTCGAGCTGCCGATCACGCGGTAACGGATGGAGGGGGGATCAGCGCAGCAACGCTGCGTCCCCCCAGCTCACCGGAACGGCATTGCCCTTCGCGCCGTCGGCGCGGGCGACCAGTTCCAGCAGCTTGATCCCCTTCACATCCGCGGCGATCGCCTGGGCCGGCGCGCCCCGGCGCATCGGCGGCGTGCTGGCGAGCGGCTTGCCGTCGCCATAGAGGAAGAAGCGCACCGCCTGATCCCCGTCGAGCGCGCTGTCGTCCACGCCGACCTGCGCCGCAAAGCGGGCGAAGCCGGCGTTGCGCACTTCAAGCCGGCTGTTGGCCAGAATGCCTATGCCCGAGCCATAGGTTCTGCCCGCGATGACGAGCGGCTGGTTATAGGGGGTGAAGTCCGCCATCGCGCCGCCCCAGCCGGCATACATCGGCCGCTCGCCGATCCCGCGCGTGCCGCGCCAGTTGGGGATCGAACGATAGATGGTGGGATCGGGTTCGGGCTGCACCACGCCGTCCGCCGCCGGATTCACCATGCCGGGCTGTTCGGACAGGTAGAGGCCGCCGGCCAGCGTCCGGTCGCCCCTTGCGCGGAACACGACCGTTTCGCGGGGAGCGACGCGCAGCTTCATGTCATGCGTGAAGCTGCTCTTCTCCCCCGTCCAGAGATTGGCGAGCGCGATCGGGCGGTCGGCGCGGAACTTCAGGTGATCGGCGGTCAGGATCGCGTCCACCGGCGCAAGGCCGCGATTGAAGAGCGCGACCGCCTTGTCCCCGTTGGCCAGCGTCTTGACGAGGATCTGGAAGCTGTCCGCGTCGAAAGCCATGACCGCCTGATTGCCGGCCGGGTCCTGGTTGAGCGCGATGATGTCGGCATTGCCGAAAATGTCGATCAGCGGCTGCGGCGTGACGCGCAGGTCCGCGCCGATGAGCAGCGGCGCGTTCATCATCGCCCATAGCGAGAAATGCGACTTCGCCTCGATCAGGTGGTTCGCGTCGAAATCGCCCTTGCCGATGAAGAGCATGTCGGGATCGTTCCAGCTTCCCGGATGCGCGTATAGGGCACGGCGGGCGGCGCTGTCGTAATTGGTGAGCATTCGTCCCCAGTCCGGCGAAATGTCGTCGCTGGTGCGCGAGATGTTGCCGACATCCTTGCCCCAGCTCCGGACATTGGCGCTGCCCCAGATGCAGAGCGAGAGCATATAGTCGCCATCGGGATTATATCGGGCGAGCGACTGGTTGATGTCGGCGAACAGCGCCTTGACCGCCGGGATGTTCGACCGGCTGATGCTGTGCTGGTCGATCAGCGGCGCCAGGGCGCGATATTGCCCGCTCTTCACCCGCTCGGCGTCGGCGGCGTAGGCGCGGATGCCGCAGCCGTCGACCTTGATCGCGTCGAAGCCCCAGTCGGCGAAGAAGAGGCGGATATCCTGGTCGGTATGGCCGTAAAGGCCGACTTCGCGTTCTGCGACGCTGCCCTCGGGAAGCTGCTCGCTGCCATCGGCATAGGCTTGCGAGCAGATATTGCGGCCGAGGTCGGAATAGATGCCGGCCTTGAACCCCATGGCGTGCAGCCTGTCGGTCAGCGGGCGGAAGCTGGGATCGCCCTTGACCCGCGCGGAGGGAAATTTGTCGGTGCGGATCATCAGCTTGCCGTCGCTCACCCGGCGCCTGATCCACCAGCCATCGTCGATGTTGATGTAACGATAGCCCTTCTGCGCGAGGCCGGTGTCGCGGATACGTTCAGCCGAGCCCATCAGCTTTTCCTCGTCCACATGGGTGAAGAAGGCGTTCCAGCTGTTCCAGCCCATGGGCGGCACTTGCGCGCTGCCCGCCCGATAGGCGGACCAGCGGCCGGTGGGGGCGAGCGGGTCCGCGGTCTGCACCGGCGGCTGCGCGGAAAGAGCGGTGCCGGCGCACAGCGCCACGGTCGGCAGGAGGAAACGGCGTAGGGTCATGCAAAATCCTTGAGCGTCAATGTGACCGGCAGGCCGGCCTTGAAGGTGAGGGGGCGGCTCTTCGTCCCGAGGCGGATGGTGCGATGCCCGCTGAGTTCGGGGCGCATGATGGCCCGGTCCAGCCGCCCATCGCGCCAGTGGAGATCGATGCCGCAGCGGCCCCGCGCCCGCAGGCCGGTGACGCCGCCGGCGGGCCAGGCCGCGGGCAGCGCGGGCAGCAGGTCGATGACGTCGCCATGGCTGTCCATCAGCATTTCGACGATCCCAGCCGCGCCGCCGAAATTGCCATCGATCTGGAATGGCGGGTGGGCGTCGAACATATTGGGGTAGGTGCGCTCCGGCCCCAGCAGGAAGCGCAATATCTCATGCGCATGATCGCCCTCGCGCAGGCGCGCCCAGAGGTTGATGCGCCAGGCGGTCGCCCAGCCGGTCGCGCGGTCGCCGCGGATTTCCAGCGTGCGGCGCGCGGCGGCGGCGAGCGCGGGGGTGCCGTCCGGCGTGATCTGGCGCGAGGGGTGCAGGCCGTAAAGATGAGAGACGTGGCGGTGATTCTGTTCGGGCGCGTCGGCGTCCCAATCCTGCTGCCACTCCTGGAGCTGGCCCTGCCGCCCGATCCTGTAGGGGGCGAGCCCGTCGTGCGCGGCCTGCATTTCGCTGACAAGGGCGGCGTCCTGGCCGAGGATCTTCGCGGCCTCCATCGTCCGGGAGAAGAGGTCGCGCAGGATCGCCATGTCCATCGTCGGCCCGGCGCAGACGGTGCCGCCATGGCCGTGCGGGTTTTCGGGGCTCATCGACGGATTGGTGACGAGGAAGCCGGTCGCCGGATCGCGCTGGAGCGTGTCGAGGAAGAAGCGCGCCGCGCCCGTCAGCAGCGGGTAGATGGACGCAAGATAGGCGCGATCGCGGCCATAGTCATAATGATCCCACAAATGGATGCAGAGCCACGCCCCGCCGGTCGGCCACAGGCCGAACTGCGCACCGTCGATCGGCGCGGTGGCGCGCCAGAGGTCCGTATTGTGATGCGCCACCCAGCCGCGCGCGCCATACATGGTCCGGGCGGTGCGCGCGCCCGTGACGGCGAGTTCGCGCACCATCTCCACCAGCGTCTCGACACATTCGCCGAGCGCGACCGGCTCGGCTGGCCAGTAATTCATCTCGGTATTGATGTTGATCGTATATTTGGAGCCCCAGGGAGGATTGAGGCTGTCGTTCCAGAGCCCCTGCAGGTTTGCGGGCTGACCGCCGGGGCGCGACGAACAGATCAGCAGGTAGCGGGCATAGTGGAAATAGAGCGCGGCGAGCGCGGGATCGTCGCTGGCCTGCGATGCGGCGATGCGCCGGTCGGTCGGAAGCTGGGCGGCCGGCGACGTGCCAAGGTCCAGGCTGACGCGGCGGAACAGCCGCCGGTGCGCGGCGGCGGCATCCGCGGCGATGGTCGCGAAGGAGCGGTCTTGCGCACGGCCAAGCGTCGCGGCGGTGCCGGCGACGGGATCGCCGCCGACATCGTCGAACCGCCTGAAGCTGGTTGCCATGGCGAGGAACAGAGTGACCGACTTCGCGCCCCGGATGCTGAGGCGGCCGTCTGCGCCGTGGGCGGCGCTGCCGCCCTCCACGCGGGCGGTCAGGCGGGCGGCGAAGCGGAGCTTGCCCTCCATCCCCTTGGACGCGCCGTTGCGGCCGGTGAGCAGCAGGCCGGTGGCGCCGTCCGCAGCGACCTGAACGCCGCTCTGGGAGGAGCGGAGGGAAATGTCGACGTCGAGCCTGCCGGTCGAGGAGAGGCGGACGGCAATCAGATTGTCGGCGGGGGAGGCGACCACCTGACGGACATGGGCGGCGGCGCCGGCGGTGAAGCGGGTAGTTGCCATCGCGCTGTCCAGATCGAGTTCGCGGTGATAGGCGGCCGCCTGCCCGACGTCCGGAAAATCGAGGATCAGGTCGCCCAGCGTCTGATAGGGCATTTGCGCCAGCGGCTTTGCCATCAGCGTCTTGTTGGCCAGCGCTTCGGCCTCCGCGATCCTGCCCGCGAAAATGAGTTCGCGCACCTGGGGCAGGTTCGCCTTCGCCTCCGGATTGACCGGATCATAGGGCTGGCCGGCCCAGAGCGTGCCTTCGTTGAGTTGCAGCCTTTCCCGCGCCACCCCGCCGAACACCATCGCGCCAAGGCGTCCGTTCCCGATCGGGAGCGCTTCCGTCCACGTCGCGGCGGGCTGCCGATACCAGAGCGTCAGCGGATGCTGCGCTCCAGGTGCGGCGTCTGCCGGCCGGGCGGCGGCGAGCGCGGCGGTGCCGGCGGCCATCGCCATCATGGTTTCACGGCGGCTGAGGCTCATGGCCGCACGCCCTGTGGAAGCGGCATGAGGGTGAAGCTGTCGACATCGAGATAGCCGCCGGCCGGCGCGGGATTGTAGCAGGAAAGCGCGATCTGCTGCCCCTGGAAGGTGCCGGTGCGCCAGTCGAAGGCGAGCGGGAAGCTGCCGCCCACCTCCGCCCATTTCCGGTTGTCGAGGCTGTAGGCGACACGGCCCAGCTTCGCGTCGAAATCCATGTCGGTGCGCAGCCAGAGCGTGCGGCCGGCAATGGACAGGGACGGGACGCGCACCTCTGTCTTCGGCCCGTCCATGGTGCTTTCGGTCAGCATCATGCGCAGCGCCTTCGCACCCCCGGCGCCGCCGACGACCGAGAGTTGGGCGTTATATTTGCCGAAGCTGCCAAGGCCGCAAATGTCGCCCGGCCTGATGCCCGCCGTGTCGAGCTTCGTCACGGCGCGCATCCTTGGCCCCTGCGCCTTCTGCGTCAGCGTGTTGCGCGCGGTCCAGATGCCGTCGGCCTGCGTGGCGTGGAGGCGGAGGAAGCCGGGGCGCTGCGTCAGCGACCATTTGCTGTCGTCAGGATTATGATTCCACTGCCATTGCAGCCCGAGCTTCGATGCGGAGAAATCGTCCGAAGCGGGCGGTTCGGCAAAGGCATGGCCCTTGATCGGCTTGGGCGATCGTTCGGGAACGTGATCGGGCCTGTCGGGCGTTCCCCACCAGGGCCAGTCGTCCTTCCAGAAGATCGGGCTGATGTTGGTCATGCGCCCGATCGCCCCGGCATCCACCATGACGAAGCCGTACCAGCTCCCGTCGGGCATATCCACGATCGCGCCCTGATGACCGCCGGTCCTGTCGTCGATCGATGGCTTGGTTTCCCACGGTCCCCACAGGCTGCGCGAGCGGGAGACGGTCATCGCCAGCTTGCCGGGAATGGCATTGAACAGATAGTACCAGCCATTGTGGCGGATGATCTTCGATCCTTCCGCGCCCTTGTTGTAATAGGTGACCTTCGCGGCGGTGACGGCGCTCAAATCCTTGTTGAGCGTCAACAGCGTAACCGTGCCGTCGCTGCCGATCGAGGTGCCGAGATAGGCCGTTCCGTCGGCATCGATGAACAGCGCGGGGTCGAAGGCTTCGCGGTCGATCTCCCGATAGGTCCACGGACCTTCGATCGTCGCCGATCGATAGATGCGCGTCCTGTGCCCGACCGGCGTGACCGCCAGATAGAACATGCCGTTGTGGCGGCGCAGGCTGGCGGCATAGAAACCATGGCGATAGTCGCCGCCATCCTTCAGCTCATAGCGCGGGTCGCCATCGAGCCGGTCGACCACATGGCTGACGATCCGCCAGTTCACCAGATCCTTCGAGTGAAGGATGGTGACGCCGGGGGAGTTTGCGAAGGTCGTGGAGACGAAATAGAAATCCTCGCCAACGCGGATGATGTCGGGATCGGGATAGTCGGCGAAGAGGACGGGATTGCGATATGTGCCGTCGCCCTGATCGGCGCGCCAGACCTGCGCGGGCGCGGCAAGGGAGAGGCTGGCGGCCAGCGCGACGGCGACCGGGCGGAGCATGGCGCGCCTCCTCATGGGGCGGGCGTGTAGTGATAGGGGCCGACGACCGTGCCCACGAAGCCCCCGGCCTTCCGGGTGCTGAGCAGCGTGGCGTCCACCCCCTGCTTCAGCGTCCGGGTCTTGCCGCCGGCGCCATAGTCGAACGCCATCGTCCCACCGGTCACGCGCATGGTCAGGGTCACGGGTCCGTTCGTGGCGACGGGGGCAGAGGCGACCAGCGTGTCGGCGTCGGCCGCATCGCGGGTGTAGAGCGCGACGACGGGCTGGCCGGCGATGCGGGTCAGGCCGAAGAAGAGGTTGCTGCGGTCGCTCTGCACGGCGGCCAGCCCGGCGCGGTCGCCGTCTTTGACCGGCGTGTAGCGCAGCGTGGTGGAGAAGGTGGCATTGGCATGCTGCTGCCGCCGCCCGATGAAGGCAGGGACGCCGTTCAGGTCCCCGATGGCCGCCCCGCTCTCCAGTTCCAGCGCGCCGTCCCTGATCTGGTAGAAGGGCTTGTGCGGGGTGCGAATGCCGATCCACTGCATGGGCAGGCGCGTGCCGTTGAAATCCTCGACATAGGAAAAGTCGCCGCTCGTCGGGATCGCCGGCCTGGGCTGCGGCGGAAGGTCGGGGCGCTTCGCTGCATGGGGGATCGCCTGACCGCGCGGCAGGATGATCGGCCAGCCGTCCTTCCATGTCACCGGCAGCAGGAAGGTTTCGCGGCCGATATTGTAATGGTCGTCGCCATCATAGGGACGCACGGCGAGGAAGGTCGCCCACCAGTCGCCCCTCTGCGTCTCCACCAGTTGGGCGTGACCGGCCGATCCGATGAAGTTCGACCGCGCGGGGTCAAGATCGCGCTGGGTGAGGATCGGGTTCCCCTCATAGGGCGTGTAGGGGCCGCGCAGATCCTTCGAACGGAACACGACCTGCGAATGGTTGACGCTGGTGCCGCCTTCGGCCGCGGTCAGATAATAATAGCCGTCCTTCCTGAAGATATGCGGCCCTTCGATCCAGACCGGCTTTTTGCTGATGTCGACGCCGCCGTTGATGAGTTGCGTGCTTTCCCCGACCATCTTGCCGGCGCGCCAGTCATATTCCTGAATCCAGATGGCGCGGTGCCCGTCATAGCGGGGCGGTTCGTTGGGCGCGCGGTTGTTGACGATATAGGCCTTGTCCCCCTCCCAGTAGATGGAGGGGTCGATCCCTTCGAACGGCAGCCATATGGGGTTTGACCAGGGGCCAGCGGGGTCCTTCGCCGTGATGATGAAATTGCCCCTGCATTCGACGCAGGTGTTGACGATGTAGAAAGTGCCCTCGTGCCAGCTGATGGCCGGCGCGAATACGGCCTGCGAGATGCGGCGACCGTTGAAGTCGAGCTGCTCCGGCCGGTCGATCGCATTGCCGATCTGCGTCCAGTTGACGAGGTCTTTCGACCTGAAGATCGGCAGGCCCGGATAATGGGCGAAGGAGGAGTTGACGAGATAATAGTCGTCCCCCACGCGCATGACCGATGGATCGGGATAATAGCCGGTCAGGATCGGATTGCGATATTCACCCGGCTTGACCGCGATCTTCTCGATCGACTTTCCTTCATAGGCAAAGCGATCGAACCGGGCGGGCGCCGCCTCGGCGGTGGCGGCGCCCAGCATGAGCAGGGAAAAGGACAGCAGCGCAGAAGGAAGGGGTAAAAGGCCTAAGGTCCGGTGCGTCACGATCAATCTCTCCTGGAAGTGCCGGCCATCCCGTGCAGCTCGCTTAGTGATAGCGCTACCAATGATATGTGTCGAGCGGGATGCTCAGTTCCGCGCAGGGCGCGCCGTTACTCCGGCCTCGGTCTGCACCACCGGTTTCAGGGTGCCGTCAGGATTATATTCCAGCCGCTCGACGGTGACGGCCCGCCGGCCGATGGCGCCGTTCAGATCGCCGATCGCAAGCGTGGCGTTGTGCAGGAAAATATACCAGTCGCCCTTAAATTCGGCGATGCCCGGATGGATGGTGAAGCTGTACTTGCCAGAGCCGGTGAGTTCGCCGCGATAGGTCCAGGGGCCGTCGAGGGACGTTGCGGTCGCATAGGATATGCGCTCGTCCCGATGCGTCGCCCTGTCGAGGGAGGCATAGGTCAGATAATAGAATCTGCCGCGCTTGTGCAGCCAGGGGCCTTCCTCGAAATGGGGCGGAGTGATCTCCCTGATCGGTCCGTCCAGCTCGATCATGTTGGACTTCAACTTCGCGATATAGGCCTGACGATTGCCCCAGGCGATCCAGCTCGTGCCATCGTCGTCCGTGAAGACTGTGGGATCGATGTCTTCCCAACTGTGAGTGCCCTTTGGCGTCATCTGGTTGATGATCAGCGCGGAGCCCTTCGCATCGACGAACGGGCCGGTCGGCTTGTCCGAAACGGCGACGGCGATCGCCTTGCCCGGATGCGTGTTGTCATGCTCGACCGCGGCGTAGAACCAGTAGCGGCCGTTCTTTCGGATGGTCTGCGACGCCCATGCATCCTTCTTCGCCCATTTGAAGTCGGACACCTTCATGATCGGGCCATGATCGGTCCAGTGCCGCATGTCCGTGGTGGAATAGACCAGCCATTCCTTCATGTTGAACATCTCGTCCCGCTGCGCCTCGTCATGGCCGACATAGAGGTAGAGGCGGTCGCCATCGACCATCGGCGCGGGATCGGCGGTGAACTTGTCGCGGATGATGGGATTGGACCCCGGTGCCGCGTCCTGCGACAGGGCAGGCGCGGCAATGGCGGCAAGGGTGAGGAAGGGAAGCAGCGACCGGCGCATGGATGGACAGTCCTCTTGATGTTCAGCTCAGGATGATACGGCGCGCCGCGCCCTGCGGATCGTCGACCATGCGGCATTGATTGTCGAAGACCATGGTCGCGCACCTGGTGGCGTCGGTCGGCGTCCAGTTCAGGCCCGGCTGGCTGGGATTGCCGGTGCGGGCGAAATTGGCCCACGCCGTCGCCATGGTGCGGGCCAGCTTCCGCGCTTCGGGCGTATTGCCGGTGCCCTGATCGCACAGCGCTGTATTGTCGAACACGAAGGCGAGGTCGGCGGTGTGCCATGCGCCAGCGACTCCGTCCAGCTGGGGCGACTGCCACTGGAAGAGATATTGGTACATCGGCGCGGCGCCCGACTGCTTGTCGCGCAGGCCAACCATGGTCTGGATGCGATTGCGGTAGCCCAGGGAGTCCACGCCGTAGGAGAGGGTGCGGATCGCCTTTTCGGGGTGGTCCCGCTTCATCTGGGCGATAAGCGCGTCCGCCTTCCGTGCGCCATAGCGTTGGCTGAGTTCGGCGCGCCATTCCGCTTCGCCGGGATTCTGGCCGAACCGCATTCCCTCTTCGCTGGTGTTGCCGATCAGCATCGGCACGTCGCGGGAAACATCGGGCGCCACGTCGAAGAAGGACCGCACCGTGATGACCCGGCCGTCCATTGTCGGATTCCAGCCCACGCGCGGAGTGGTGGAGGGGCCGCCTACCCCGCGCGGGCCGTTGACCTGCTCGGCCACCTTGTTGCCCGCGGCGAAAAGCGTCGCCCAGTCCATCCTTTGCAGCGCGCCGATGTCCCGCGCGCCGATACCCAGTTCCTTGACGACCCGGCGCGAGAAATCGCGCGATTGCTCCAGCGTCGGAATATTGCCGCCGCCGCCCGATTGCGCCGCCGCGCGATGGATGAGACCCTTGCCCGACGGCATGCCCATCAGCGTCGTCACCTTGGATGCGCCGCCCGACTGGCCATAGATCATGATCCGGTCGGGATTGCCGCCGAAGGCCGCGATATTTTCCTGCACCCAGCGTAGCGCCGCGATGCAGTCGGTCATGCTGACATTGACCGATTCCTCATAGGGCGCGCCGCCCACCTCGGTCAGGTCCAGAAAGCCCAGCACGTTGAGGCGGTGGTTGATCGACACCTGCACCACGTCATGATGCCGCGCCATCTGCGCGCCGTCGTGAGAGGCGAGTTCGTAGGAGGAGCCGAAGGCGAAGCCGCCGCCGTGGAAATAGACCATGACGGGGCGATTGCCCGACAGCGAGGGCGTCCAGATGTTGAGCTTCAGCATGTCCTCGCCAAGGAAGCCGTCGGTCCATTGCTGGAGGAAGGTGTGTTCCTTCGCGCGGAAGCTGTGCAGCGTCTGCGGGCAGTTCGCCCCATAGGCGAGCGCGGGATAGGGATCGGCCCAGGGCTTGGGGGGCCTGGCGGGAAGCCAGCGGTTCTCTCCCCCCGTATCGTCGCCATAGGGTATGCCCTTGAAGGTGAAGACGTCCCCGGCGACATAGCCGCGCACCGGGCCATAGCGCGTCCTCGCAATGGCGCTGCGCGGCGTGGTGCAGGTTCCCGCACCGCCCGAAATGGCGGTCGAGTGCGGAGCGGCCGCTGCTTCGCCACCCAGCAGCGCCGCCGCGCTGCCCAGGGACGACGCCAACAGCGCCTGACGTCGATCGAAAAGCATGGCCCGCTCGGTCATCCAGCATCCCCTTGTCGATTATGAGGCCGGTGTCCTGCTGATCGACCGGCGCTAAAATCCTATACGATCCAGAGGGCTGGTCAATAACTCACACAAATATTTTATGCGCCGTCGCCCGCCGGGGATGACCCGGCGAACGCCTCTCGCCGGGCTCCGGCATCTCCGCCGATCCATGTCCTCTTTGCCCCTTTGCTGCAGGTGATCCTTGGCTTAGATCACCGTTTTGGGTTTGTCGAAGACATGGGGTGGGCATGGCGAAACCGGAGCGTCCGGCGCGCGGGGCGACGATCGTCGATGTGGCGGCGCGGGCGGGCGTGTCGTCGATGACGGTGTCGCGCGTCATCAATGGGCGCGCGGGCGTGAGCGCACAGGCGCGCGCGGTGGTGGAGGAGGCGATCAAGGCGTTGGCTTACACGCCGAACGTCGCGGCCCGCAGCCTGGTGACGTCCAGCGAACTGCGCATCGGCGTGATCTATTCCAATCCCAGCGCCGCGTTCATGAGCGAATTCCTGACAGGGGTGTTCGAGGAAGCGTCCGCCTGCAGCGCGCGGCTCGTGCTGCTGAAGGGGGAAGGGGGGCGCGCTCCGTCCGCCGCCGCGCTGGAAGACTGGATCGAATCGGGGATCAGCGGCGTGCTGCTCGCTCCGCCGCTGGGCGAAGCGCCGGATGTGCTTCGCGTCCTGCGGGCCAGGGGCTGCGTCATGGCGGCGGTGGGCGCATATCAATCCCCCGATACGATTTGCGTGCGCATCGACGATCGGGCCGCGGCCTATCAAATGACCGGGTTGCTGCTGGACATGGGGCATCGCCGACTGGGGTTCATCCTTGGCAATCCCGATCAGGCGGCAAGCGCCGAACGCATGGCTGGCTTCTACGCCGCCGTCCGGGAACGGGGCGGGGTGGAGGTGCAGGTCGCGCAGGGCGATTTCACCTATATGTCCGGCCTCGCCGCTGCCGAGCAGTTGCTGGGCGCGGCCAGTCCGCCCACGGCGATCTTCGCGAGCAATGACGACATGGCGGCGGCCGTCGTGTCCGTGGCGCACCGGCGCCATCTGGACGTTCCGGCGGAACTGACCGTCGTGGGGTTTGACGATACCACAGCCGCCCAGACGCTGTGGCCGCCGCTGACGACCGTGCACCAGCCGGTGCGGGATCTGGCGGCGGAGGCCCTTAACCTGCTGGTGGCTCAGATCGCGGCGGGCGCCCGCCGTTCCCGCGTTCCCCGCGAGAGGATTCTGGAGCATCGGATCGTGCAGCGTCAGTCCACCGGAGCGCCGAACTCCTCCTCCACATAGACGAAGCTGGCGAAATCCGCCGGATGGGCCTGGCCCGACAGGTCCTGGCAGGCCATGCCGATGAAGGCGCCGGTGAAGTTGGGCAGGCCGGGGTGGGTGACTTCGTCCGACAGGATGCTGGCGTCGTGGACATCCGGAAGGATATGCCAGTCTTCCCCATCGGCTCGCCAGGCGAAGCGCAGCCGGTCGCCATCCACGGCGGCGCGCAGATCGATCGCGCCGTCGGGCAGCCGGTCGGCGACGATGTCGAATCTGTTGCCCTCCGGATTTTCGGGCGAAGCGGAGAGGATCTGGAGCTGCCGCCGGCCTTCCTCGGCGCTGACGCACAGATAATAGAATTTGGTGCTGTTATAATAATAGATGAGGCCCGCCGCCTGCTGGAAGCTGCGGGGCTCGAAGGAGAGCGAGGTCGTCGCGGTGAAGCGGAAGGCGGTCTGCCGCCGCGCCACCAGCGCCTGCTCGAACAGGCTGCCGACCGTTTCACGCCCGTAAAGACGCAGGAAGCCGGGCCGGACCGTCAGGCTGAACAGCCGTTCCGGGGCGGGGCTGCGCAGCCATTGCAGGTCCTGCGGCAGTTGGGGAAGGTCGAAGCGCCCGTCCCAGCGTTCGATGTCCCATGGGGCGGGCGGCAGGTCCGGCGCAGGCGGCGTCCGGTCGGGCTGCGCGTCCCCGTTGACGGTGCGCAGCCAGCCATCCTCGCCCCACAGCATCGGTTGTATCGCGGTTTCGCGGCCCATGATGCAGCGTTCGCGCCCCGGCAGGGGACGGCCGCACAGATAGGCCAGCCAGGTGCTGCCATCCGCCAGTTCCACCAGATCGCCGTGGCCGGCGCGGGCGATGGGCACGTCCTTGCGGCCCGCGCTGGTCAATATGGCTCCATCCGGATGCACTTCATAGGGGCCGAGCAGGTCGGGCGCGCGCGCCATGACGACGGCATGATCCCAGCCCGTGCCCCCTTCGGCGACCAGCAGATGATAGAAGCCGCCATGCTTGTAGAGATGCGGCCCTTCGGTAAAGCCGCGCTCCGTGCCCCTGAAGATCAGCGTCGGTTCGCCGACCAGCTTCAGCGCCGCGCGGTCCAGTTCCTGCGCTTGTATGCCGGCGAACCGGCCATGGCCGGGCCGGTGGTCCCACAGCATGTTGAGCATCCAGCTGCGCCCGTCATCGTCATGGAATAGCGCCGGGTCGAAACCGCTGCTGTTGAGGTGCACCGCGTCCGACCATATGCCGTCGACCGTTTCGCAGGTGACGACATAATTGGGGAAGTCGCGCAACGACATGCCCTTCGCCCCCTGGACGGTGGTGGCGCCGTAACGCTTGACGTCCGTGAAGACCAGCCAGAAGCGGCCGTCCGCATGGCTGAGGTCCGGGGCCCACACGCCGCAGCCGTCGGGATCGCCGCGCATGTCGAGCTGCGCCGCGCGGTCGAGCGGGCGAGCGACGAGCCGCCAGTTCACCAGGTCGCGGCTGTGGTGGATCTGCACGCCCGGATACCATTCGAAGGTGGATGTCGCGATGTAGAAATCGTCGCCCACGCGCACGATCGACGGATCAGGATTGAAGCCCCGCAAAATGGGGTTGGAAATGTTTGTCATCGAGGCTTGCGCACCAGCGTCCACAAAATGGCGGCGCCGACCAGGTCGAGCACGCCGAGCAGGATGAAAAAGGGCTCATAGCCGACCCGGTCGACCATCTGCCCAAGGGAAAGGGAAAAGACCAGCACCCCCAGATTCCCGGCCAGGCCCGCCATGCCGGCGGCGGTCGCCACCTCATTCCTGGCGAACAGGTCGGACGCCATGGTGATGACCGTCACCGACAGGGTCTGATGGGCGAAGCCGCCAAGGCAGAGCAGGGCGATCGCCGCATAGGGATTGGTGGCAAAGCCGACAAAGGCCATGCCGGTCATCAACAGGGCGCCAAGCGTGAAGGCCCAGCGCCGCGCATCGACAAGGTCGATCCCCCTGCGCTGGAGGAAGGCGACGACGGCCGGGCCGAACAGGCATCCAAGGTCGGCGGCCAGGAAGGGCAGCCAGGCGAACAGCGCGATTTGCCCAAGATCGAAGCCGCGCACGCGCGCGAGGTAGAGCGGCATCCAGAAGGACAGCATGCCCCAGACCGGATCGGCCAGCAGGCGGGGAAGCGCTATGCCCCAAAGGTCGCGCCGCCGCGCAAGGGCGAGCACAGCGGGTTTTTCGGCGCGAGCGGCCAGGCGCTGTTCCTGGTTGTTCAGGATATAGTCGCGCTCCGCCTGACTCAGCCGCCGGTGCCTCATCGGGCTGTTGTAATGGAGGAACCAGAGGACCGACCAGATGAGGCCTATGCCCCCCGCCACGACGAAGGCCAGCCGCCAGCTATGCACCATGACGGCCCAGGCGACGAGCGGCGGGGCGAAGACCGCGCCGAAGGAAGCGCCGATATTGTAGATGCCGCCCGCGATGCCGCGTTCCCTGGAGGGGAACCATTCCGCCACCAGCTTCTGGCCGGCGGGCTGGGCCGATCCTTCCGCCAGGCCGAGCAGCCCGCGCAGCGCGGCGAATCCGAACCAGCCATTCACAAGGCCATGCGCCATGGTGACGAGCGACCAGACCGCGACGCATATGGCGAAGCCAATGCGCAGCCCTACGCTGTCAAGGAAATAGCCGGCCGCCGGCTGGAGCATCACGCCCAGTTGGAAGGCGCCGGTTATCCAGCCATATTCGACGTTGCTGATCTTCTGTTCGGCAAGGATCACGGGCGCGGCAACGCCCAGCACGGAACGCGACAGATAATTGATGACCATCGCGCCCACAAACAGGCCGATGATCGTCCAGCGGAACTTGCCGACCAGCGTCAACATGGCGGCCTGCTCCAGCGCGAGCCGCGAAATCGCCTGGGTTTTCGGGCGATGGGAGCCGGGCCGCCGTCCTCCACGGACATGGCATGGCGGCGGCATTTGTGGTTCGAAAGCAACATCCCCTCCCGATAATCTTGTATGAGTATTGACAATAATCCTCCTCCAATCAATAGGCATTGTTAGCGCTAACTAAAAATCAGTCGATTCCTTGTTATCGTTTGACGGTGAAGGCGCGCGGCCGGGGCGACAGCCCCGCATTCAGATGCAAAGCATCATTTTATTGGGGAGAGCAGGATGTCGGATTTCCAGTTTCAACGCCGTTTGATGCGCGCGGGTTGCGCCATGGCAAGCATGGTCGCGCTCGGCATCGGCCTTGTCCATGCGCCCGCTTTCGCTCAGGCGGCGAGCCAGGCTTCGGCGCCCCAGAATGGCGAAGAGCGCGCCAGCACTTCGGACATCGTGGTCACCGGATCGCGCATCAAGGCCAGCGGCTATACCGCGCCGACGCCCACGACCGTGATCGATGAAACGTCGATTCAGGCCAATGCGCAGCCCAACATCTTCACCACCATTGCCCAGTTGCCGTCGCTTCAGGGCTCAAGCGGCACCACGGTCAACACCTTCAGCACCTCAAGCGGCCAGCAGGGCCTCAGTTCCTTCTCGCTGCGCGGCGTGGGCGCGATCCGTACCCTGACGCTGATCGATGGCCAGCGGGTTGTCGGCGCAAACGTGACCGGCGTTCCCGACGTCAGCCTGTTCCCGCAATTGCTGATCCAGCGCGTCGACGTGGTGAATGGCGGTGCGTCGGCCTCCTACGGATCGGACGCCGTGGGCGGCGTCGTCAACTTCATCACCGACACCCGCTTCAAGGGGCTGAAGGGCAATATCCAGGGCGGCATCAGCAAATATGACGACAATGAACAGGTGCTCGTCCAGCTTGCGGCCGGCACCAGCTTCCTGGACGATCGCGCGCATCTGGTCGTCAGCGGCGAATATGCCAATGAAGACGGCGTGGGCGGCGGCGACTGGGGCATCGGCCTGGCCGGCGGCCGCGACTGGTTCAAGCAGACCAGCCTGATCGACCGTGGCGTCATCAATGACGGATCGCCGCGCTATGTGCTGCGCGATTATGCGCAGGCCTATAACTACACCAAATATGGCCTCATCACCTCCGGCCCGCTGCAGGGCACGGCGTTCGACCAGAACGGCAACCCGTTCCAGTTCAACTATGGATCGAACGGCGTCCCCGCGCGTGACGGCACGACCAATGTGCGCGGCTGCTTTCCCGGCTTCTGCCTTGGCGGAGACCTGTCGGGCAATGTCGATGCGGGCCGTTCGCTCCAGTCGTCCATCGAACGCATCAACACTTATGCACGCCTCGGCTTCGACTTTGCCGACAATGACGAACTCTACTTCACCTTCAACTTCGGCCAGGTGAAGACGCAGAACCAGCCTGTGGGCGGCATGAACAAGCCGGGCCTGACGATCCAGTGCGCCAATCCGTTCGTGCCGGCGTCGATCAAGGCGGCCTGCGCGACGGCGGGCATCACCAGCTTCGGCTATGGCACCAGCAACGCCGCGCTGGGCAACACGCAGGTCAACACCGACCGCCGCCAGTATCGCGCGGTGATCGGCGCCAAGGGTCAGTTCGACTTCCTGGGCACCGAATGGTCGTACGACAATTATTATGAGCGCGGCACGAACTATACCGACATCGATGTGTCGAACATCCTGCTCACCAACCGCTTCAACGACGCGATCAACGCAACCACGCTGAACGGCGCGGTGGTGTGCGCCAGCGCCGCGGCGCGGGCGAACGGATGCCAGCCGCTCAACATCTTCGGCGGCAACCCGTCGGCGGCTGCGCTCGCCTATATCATGCCGGAGAACGGACCCCGCCAGCGGACCCGCCAGACGCAGGACGTGGTCAGCATCAACATCTCCGGTTCGCCGGTGGAACTGTGGGCCGGGCCGCTGTCGATCGCCTTCGGCGGCGAATATCGCCACGAATTCTATCGCGTGAAGGCCGATCCCTATGGCGTCGGCACCAATTTCCAGCCGAGCGAACCCGACTATCCGTTCGATCCCACGCTGCTGCCCGGCGGCAACAACTGGTACGCCGGCAATTACAAGAGCGGCGGCGGCGCCTATGGCGTGAAGGAAGCCTTTTTCGAGGCCGATCTGCCGGTCCTCAACAGCGACGCGCTCGGTCGCGCCAACATCAACGGCGCGGTGCGCGTGACCGACTACAGCACGTCCGGCACCATCTGGGCATGGAAGGTCGGCGGCACATGGAACCTCCCGATCGAAGGATTCCGCCTGCGCGGCGTGACGTCCAAGGACGTCCGCGCGCCCAACCTGTCGGAACTGTTCGCCGCGCCGGTCACCACGACATTGCCCAATTTCTTCGACCCGTTTCGGGGCGTCAATGTGCTCGCGATCCAGAACAGCATCGGCAACCCGAACCTGCGTCCGGAAACGGCGCGCAACACGACGGCGGGCATCGCCTTTTCCGGCGCGTCCTGGCTGCCGGGCCTCAGCGTTTCGTTCGATTATTACAAGATCAAGATCAAGGACGTCATCTCCAGCCTGGGCGCGGGCGACATCGTCAACCTTTGCTTCCAGAATGTCCGTCCCGAAACCTGCAGCGCGTTCAACCTGAACAACCAGCAGGGGCCGAACTTCATCAATGTGCAGGCGTTCAACCTGGCGTCGATCGATACCAGCGGGTTCGACATAGAGGCGAGCTACCAGTGGCGGCAGCCTCTGGGCCTGCCGGGCACCCTGACCCTGCGCGGCCTTGCGACGCATGTCAGCAAGTTCGTGACGGACTCCGGCCTGATCGGCACGATCCCGGTCGACAGCGCGGGCGTCAATACCGGCAACACGCCCGACTGGAAGTTCCTGGCGATCCAGAGCTACGAGAATGAGAAATTCTCTTTCATGATCCAGGAGCGTTGGTTCAGCGACGGCGTGCTGGGCCACCAATATGTGGTTTGCCAGCCGGGCACCTGCCCTGCGTCCACCAACAATCATCCGACCATCGACCAGAATTTCATGCCCGGCGCCTTCTACATGGACATTGGCGGCACCTATAATGTCACGCCGCAGGTGACCGCCTATTTCAAGGTCGACAACCTGTTCGATCGCGATCCGGCCAAGTCGCCATTCTTCGTCAATCCCGCGCTCTACGATGTCGTCGGGCGCATGTATCGGGCAGGCGTTCGTTTCCGTTTCTAGGACATGGTGCGGGAAATCGGGGAACCGGTCTTCCGCTCATGACCGTCTGAATGAAGACCATGCTGTCGGGGTCGAAGCGACACCGGCAGCATGGCGATGAACTGGGGAGAGGTTTGCGTCCAGAGCTTTGCCTGGGCCAGGGCAGCGGCGGTTTTCCCCTTCCCCCGCCTTGCCCCATGCCTCTCCTCCCTCTTCTTCCGCGGCATCGGGCCGCTTGCGCCGGGCCGTCAAGCGCGCAATCCCTTTCTTCCAACGGGATTATGTGGTAGCGCTCCCAAGATAAGAGGCGAGAGGGTGGGATGGCTGGGGATATTTTTCCGTCGCTGACGAACATATTGGCGCCCCACGGGCCGCCGGTCAGCGCGAAGCTGCTGAGTTTCGCTCCCGGCGACTACAGCATCCATTTCTTCCTGCAACTCGCGCTCATCGTCCTCGCCTGCCGGGGGGTGGGCTGGTTCTGCCGCAAATTCCTGGCGCAGCCCCAGGTGGTCGGGGAAATGATCGCCGGCGTGATCCTGGGGCCCTCGCTGTTCGGCGTCGTCGCGCCCGACCTGCAGGCGATGATCTTTCCCAGGGAAACCAACAATGTGCTTTACGCCGGCGCGCAGTTCGGCGTGGCGCTTTACATGTTCCTCGTCGGCCTGACGCTGCGCCTGGATCATTTCCAGTCGAAGGCCCGGAACGCGGCGATGGTGTCGGGCGCGGGGCTGTTCGCGCCTTTCGTCATCGCGATCCTGATCACGCCCTGGCTTGTCACCGTTCCCGGCCTTTTCGCGGAGGGCATAGGTCAGGGCAGCGCGACGCTCTTCATGGGCGCATGCATTGCCCTGACCGCCTTTCCGATGCTGGCGCGGATCATCAACGAACGCGGCCTTGCCGACAGCCCGCTCGGAACCCTTTCGCTGACGGCCGGGGCGTTCGACGACGCCGCATCCTGGTGCGTGCTGGCCGTGGTGCTCGCCCTGTTCGGCGGCGGCAGCGGCGTCGCCGTTCTGGCGATCGTCGGCGCCTTCCTCTACGTCGGTTTCCTGCTGCTGTTCGGTCGGCGCCTGCTCGCGCCGCTGGGGCGCGCGGTAGAGGCGCAGGGGGAAATGAGCATGACCGTGCTGGCGATCACGCTGGCGCTGTTCTGCCTGTCCGCCTTCATCATGGACGCGATCGGCATTCACGGCATATTCGGCGGCTTCATCCTGGGCGTATTCATGCCGCGCGGTTTGTTCGTGGAGGAACTGAGGAAGAAGGTCGAACCGTTGGCCGTCGTCATCTTGCTGCCGATGTTCTTCACCTATTCCGGGTTGAACACGCGCCTCGACATGGTGAATTCGCTTTCCTTCCTGCTCATTGCGCTCGGCATATTGGTCGCCTCCATCCTTGCCAAGTTCGGCGCCTGCTATGCGGCGGCGCGCCTGTCGGGCGAGGATAATCGGACCGCGCTGGGAATCGGCGCGCTGATGAACTCGCGCGGACTGATGGAACTCATCATCATCAATATCGGCATTCAGAAGGGCATTATCGAACCCGCCCTGTTCTCGATGCTGGTGCTGATGGCGATCGTCACCACCATGATGGCGGGGCCGCTGTTCGAGATAGTCTATGGAAGGCGCGCGCGGGCGGAGGGGGAATTGGGTCGGCTGGGGGCCGCGGCCTGATCTCCCTGTCGTGAGCCGACCCTAAGGTGTGTGGGAATTCAGCTCAGGGTGGAGCGAAAATGGTGGATTTCGAGAACCGGCGCGGAGCGAACTCAAAGTACGTGAGCACTGGAAGCGCAGAAAGCCGCCATTTGCAGCCCGCTCTGGGCTGAATCCCCACACACCTTAGGCCGGCCGAACCGGCACGACCGCCAGCATATCGGAGGATGTGAGGAAAAGGCGTCGCCCGGCGGCGTCCAGCGCGCAGTTCGCCACCGACTTGCCCGTCCCGACCAGCCCCAGCGCCCTGCCGTCCGGGGCGAGTATGTGGACGCCCCCCGGACCTGTGGCGAAGACATGCCCATTGCGTGAAACCTTGATGCCGTCCGGCAGGCCGGGCAGGCCCTTCTCCTGTTCCGCGCGCATGTCGTGGAACAGGCGCCGACCCGTCGGAAAGCCGCGTTCATCGAGCGAATAGGCCAGAACCTCCGGCCGCTGCTCATCGGACAGTGCAAGATAGAGCGTCCTGCCGTCCGGCGATACCGCAACGCCATTGGGGCGGCGGTGACTGCCGTCCAGCAGCGACAGCGCTCCGTCCGGACCCAGCGCATAGAGGCCGCAATGCTCCAGTTCCCGCAGCGCAGACCTATCGCCATCCGTCAGCCCATAGGGCGGGTCGGTGAAATAGATCATGCCCGACGGCGCGACGCACAGATCATTGGGGCTGTTGAACCGCTTGCCCTGGAACCGGTCGGCCAAAATGGTCCGGGCGCGCGTGCGCAGGTCGATTCGCACGATGGCGCGCGTGCCGCTGTCCGCGGCGATCAGCGCGCCGGAGGAATCGATCGCCAGACCGTTGAGGCCCGGCTCCCTGATGCCGGGCGGCACGGGGCCTTGCAGGCCGGAAGGCGACAGGAACGGACGCGCCCCATCCTTCGGCCGCCAGCGATACAGGATATTGGACGGCGGATCGTTGAACAGCAGGCAATTGTCCCGCGGCGCCCAGACCGGACCCTCGGCCCATTTATAGCCCCTGGCGAGGACGGTCACGGCGGCGGATGGCGCGACGATCCGGTCCAGTTCGGGGTCGAGCCGCCGGATCGAGCCGATGGGGACGGCCACCGCCGCGCCCAGCCGCGCGCCGACCGGCAGGCTCGCCAGACCGGCCAGGAACATCCGGCGCGACGTCATGCCCTTATGGCGACCTCTCGCCGCTCGGCCGCCGAACGGTAGATCGCTTCGATCACGCGCATGTCGGCAAGGCCTTCCTCGCCCGGCACGATGGGGGTCGTGCCGTTGACGATGCATTCGGCCATATGATCGAGCTGCCCCGCAAACTGGTTCTTGGCCGTGGGCGGGAGCGTGCGCGGGGTCGTGACGCCATCCTTGCGGATCGACATGCTCTGCTCCTGATAGGGGGTCGCCGGTTCCATGTCGATCCAGCCCTGCGTGCCGATGACGCGATAGCCATTATGGGAGGAACTATAGCTGGAGATGCAGTTGGCGACGATGCCGGATGGAAAGCGCAGCAGGAAGCTGATGCGGTCCTCCACCGTCTTGAAGCGGGGATCGGATTTGTCCGTGGTCTCGACGGCGCTGACCGAAACCGGCTCTTCCCCGGTCAGGTAGCGGGCTGCGTTCAGGCTGTAGATGCCGATGTCCATCATCGATCCGCCGCCCGACAACGGCCGGTCGAGCCGCCACTGGTCCGGCCGGGCCGGGAAACCATGTTCGGCGGTGATGAGGCGGGTGGGGCCGACATGGCCGCCGCGCGCCAGTTCGATGGCGAGCCGGTTATAGGGTTCGAACCGCGAACGATAGCCGATCATCAGCTTCGTCCCCGCCTTGCGGCAGGCGGCGATCATCGCCTCGCACTCCGCGACTGACACGGCCATGGGCTTTTCACACATCACATGCTTGCCCGCCTGCGCCGCGCGGATGCTATATTCGGCATGCATGCTGTTGGGCAGCACCACATAGACGACGTCGATGTCCGGATTGTCCCGGATGCGGTCGAAATCGGCATAGCTGTAGCGGTGGGTCGCCGCTATGCCATATTGCGCGCCATATTGGTCCAGCTTGGCCGGCGTGCCGCTGACGAGGGCGACCAGCCTCGCATGCTCGCAACCCGCGAAGTTCGGCATGATCTGGCGCGTGGCGTAGGAACCCAGCCCGACAATGGCATAGCCGATCTTGCGCGCCGGCGCCGCGCCGGCGCGCGTTGCCATGCCGGCCAGAACCATTCCGGCGCCAAGGCCGCCCAGGATTTCACGACGGGAAGTGGTCGCCACGCGAAGCTCCCTTTTTTCTGGAGGATGAATGAGGGGTCAGTCGGCGGCGCGGCCAAGCGCGGGGCGCAGCCAGCCCAGATTGCGCGCGACGATGGCCGCCTGGGTGCGGTTGCGGACGTTCAGCTTCCGCATCAGCGCCGTCATGTGAACCTTCACCGTGGCTTCGGCCATGCCCAGTTCATAGGCGATCTGCTTGTTCAGCAGTCCCGAATGAACGCAGCGCAGAACCTTCATCTGGGTGGGGGTGAGCTGGGGCGGTTCGGCCGTCCTGATGCCCTGGGGCCTCTGATCCTGATGACCGAGGCTGTCATGCAGATCCAGCGCGATGTGCATCCTCTCTCTCCCTGTTTTGCCGGGCGCTGTCCTGCCCGGCGCTATTCTACCCGGCCTATTCCGCCAGGCTTGCCGAGGCAGCGCGGTTCGCGCACTGCCATGTCGGATTCGATAACGCTAACATACCGGAATCGGTCAGACAGCTTCAAGCGAAAAATGCGATATACGACCCCATATCTGTGGTTTTGCGCTGAAATCATGGCTATGACCTGTCTAACAGGTTTCAGCAGCGGCTGATCTCCGCATGGCCCGATCACCATATAGAAGAGAGGGGAGAGGATGGCGTTAACATCAGTTATGGCGGCGGTGGCTCCTCATCCGCCGGTCGCCCGCGCCGGCGCAGGAGCAGGCGCCGCATGAGCCCGGCGGACTATCGGCTGATCTTCTCGGCCATTGCCGGCATCGCGCTCTCCATCACGCTCATCATCCGGGGGCGGCTGCATCCGTTCGTGGGCCTGCTCTGCGGCGCCTTCACCGTGGGGCTGCTGGCGGGCCTGCCGATGGAGGAAACCGCAAAGGCGGTGGAGAAGGGCGCGGGCGCCATCCTGGGCGGCACGGGCCTTGTCGTCGCGCTTGGCCTCGGCCTTGGCGCGATGCTCCAACTGTCGGACGGCGCGGGCGGACTCGCGCGCGCTGCGCTGCGCATTTCAGGCATTGGGGGCGCGCCCTGGGCCAGCCTTTTCACCGCCATCGTGATCGGTCTGCCCCTCTTCTTCGAAACGGGGCTGGTGCTGCTGCTGCCGATCGTCGCTTCGGCGGCGGCGGCCTTGCCCAATGGGCAGAACAACGACACGGCCAAGCTCCGCCTGATGTTGCCCGCCCTGTCGGGCCTGTCGGTGGTCCATGCGCTGGTGCCGCCGCACCCCGGCCCGTTGCTGGCCGTGAACGCGCTGGGCGCCAATCTGGGCCTGACGCTGGTCTATGGCCTGATCGTCGGCATCCCCACCGCCATCATCGCCGGCCCGCTGCTGGCCCGCTTCACCGCGCCCGGCGTGAAGCTCAGTCCTCCGCTGCTCGACCCCGTGCGCGTCGATGTCGCGACTCCTTCCGTCGGCCGCGCACTGGCGGCCGTGCTGCTGCCGGTCGTGCTGATCGCTGCGGGGCAGGCGGTCGCGCTGATGCCGCCGGACATGGCGGCGCTGTTCCACTGGCTGAGCTGGATCAGCGATCCGGTCGTCGCGCTGCTCGTGGCGGTGCTTGCCGCATTGCCGCTGCTGTTCGGGCGACGCATCGCCGACCGCAGCATCCAGAACGCCATCTGGACGGAGGCGATGACGCCCGCCGGGGGCATCATCCTGGCCATCGGCGCGGGCGGCGCGCTGAAGCAGGTGCTGGTGACGGCGGGGCTTTCCGACATGTTGGTGCGGCTGGCGCAGGGCGGCGCGATCTCCCCGATCCTGCTCGCCTGGGGCGTGTCCGTCTGCATTCGCCTGGCGACCGGTTCGGCCACGGTGGCGACGATCACCACGGCAGGCGTCATGGAGGGGCTGGTCGCCGCATCCGGCGTGCAACCCGAATGGATGGTCCTCGCCATCGGCGCGGGTTCGCTGTTCTTCTCGCACGTCAACGATCCCGGTTTCTGGCTGGTGAAAAGCTATCTTGGCACCGACATGCCCGGCACTTTCAAGACCTGGTCGATCATGGAGACAGTCGTCGCCGTCGTCGGCCTGCTGGCGGTGCTGGCGGCGAGCAGTATCTTCTAGCAAGGGGGGCAGCCATGACTTCGACAGACAGGCAGGTGTCCCGATGACACAGGCGCGGCTTTCCGACCATGCCTATGCCGGCATTGTAGAGATCATCAAGGCGGAAGGTCTGGAGGTCGGTGAACGCCTGCCCTCCGAATCGCGGCTGGCGGAGATGTTCGGCGTCTCCCGCGCCATCGTGCGGGAAGCTTTGGTGCGGCTGGCGTCGGACGGCATAACGGAGGCGCGGCGGGGCGCCGGCTCCTTCGTCAAGAGCCGCCCGTCGGAACGGCTGACGGCCTTCATGCCGCTCAGCGAACTGCCGACGACGCTCGGCAGCTATGAGGTGCGCTTCGTGCTGGAGGCGGAGGCCGCGCGCCTCGCCGCCACCCGGCGGACGGGGCATGAAATGGCGCATATCGAAGAAGGGCTGGCGCTGTTGAGCCAGGCCCTGCTGTCCAGCGAGCCCGCCCATGCCGAGGATATGGAACTGCACCGCCGCATTGCGGAAGCGACCGGCAATCCGGCCTTCGTCATCACCTTCGATGCGCTATATGGCGATGTAGAGAAGATCATGCGGGCGGGCGTCGACATCTCCCGCTCCCGCCCGCCGGAGGTGATCGCGACCATGCTGCGCGAGCATGAGCTGATCGTCGACGCGATCCGCGCCCAGGACCCGGAGGGCGCCGCGCTCGCTATGCGCTGGCATTTGTGGGAAGGACGCCGCCGCCTGATGCCGTGAAGGCAATCAGCGCAGCCAGTCCAGCGTCAGATCGCGCAGCGCGCCGGGCGGCGTATCGGTCGTCAGGATCATCGCACCCTCGTCCGGCTGCGGCCGTTCCAGCGTCGCCAACTGGCTGTCCAGCAGGCTGGCGGGCATATAATGGCCGGGGCGGTTGCAAAGGCGCGCCAGCAACTGGTCCCGGCTGTTTTCCAGCAGGACAAAACGCACAGGCGCGCCGATCGCCGCGCGCAGCCGGTCGCGATAGCTTCTGCGCAGCGCCGAGCAGGCAAGGACCGCCGCGCCGTTCGCCGCTATCGCATCCGCCGCCGCTTGCCCCAGACGGTCGAGCCAGGGCCAGCGATCCTCGTCGGTCAGCGCCCGCCCGCCGCGCATCTTCTCCACCGCATCGGTCGAGTGGAAACTGTCGCCCTCCAGAAAGGGACAGGCCAGCGCTTCGGCCAGCAGGGCGCCCAGCGTCGACTTGCCGCAGCCGCTGACGCCCATGACGATGACGGCGAGCGGCAAGGAGGGGGCAGGATCGGCGGATGATGGCAAAATGGCGTCCCTGGCAGGCGGGCGATGGCGCCCTGATGACGCACCGCCCCGATGTCCCTTCGCTATAGCTTTGCCGGTAGAGGCATGAAAACTACGACCTTTGTCGCAAGTGCCAAGCGCCGGCCCCGGCCTTAGCCATGGGTCGAGGCGACAACTATCTCGGGAGACGGTGATGATCGGACGCGCCATGATGGCGGCTCTGCTGGCGGCGACGGCCCTGGCGGGGGCCGAACGGGCACAGGCGGAGCAGGCATCCTCCGCGGGCCGCTCGGTCTTCCCCCTTGCCCCCGACGAACCCGATGCCGTCACCGTCAGGGCGAAGGGCGACGGCCGCGTGGACGACAGCGCGGCGATCCAGCAGGCGCTCGACAAGGCGCGGGACAGGACCGGCCATGGCATCGTCTTCCTGCCGTCCGGCACCTATCGCATCACGCGCACGCTGGTGATCCCGGCGGGCGTGCGCGTCTATGGCGTGGGGCCGACGCGCCCCGTGATCCTGCTGGGCGCCAATACGCCCGGGTTCCAGCAGGGCGTGTCGACCATGATCGTCTTCGGCGGCGGCGACCAGTATAATGTCGGCCAGGTGCCCGTGCCGGTGCCGACCGTCGTCCCGCGCGAAAAGGTGGTGCGCGACGCCAATTCAGGCACTTTCTATTCCTCGATGAGCAATGTCGACATAGAGATCGCGCCGGGCAATCCGGCGGCGGCGGGCGTGCGCTTCCGCATGGCGCAGCATGCCTTCCTCAGCCATATGGAATTCCGCCTCGGCACCGCCTTTGCGGGCGTCTATCAGGCGGGCAACGTCATCGAAAATGTCCATTTCCAGGGCGGCCGCTATGGCATCGTGACGGAAAAGACCTCGCCCGCCTGGCAGTTCACCCTGCTCGATTCCACCTTCGACGGCCAGCGCGACGCCGCCATCCGGGAACATGAGGTGGACCTGACGCTGGTCAATGTCGCGATCCGCAACACGCCCGTCGGGATCGAGATCGACCGGGGCTATGGCGACAGCCTGTGGGGCAAGGATGTCCGATTCGAAAATGTGTCGAAGGCGGGCGTCATCATCTCCAATGAGAAGAATGTCTTCACCCAGGTCGGCTTCGAAAATGCGCTGGCGGTGAACAGCCCGGTCTTCGCGCGCTTCCGCGACAGCGGGCAGGCGGTGAACGGCAAGGGCAGGGCCTATAGGGTGGCGTCCTTCTCCTACGGCCTCGCCGTGCCCACGCTCGGACGGACGGGCGAGTACAGGACGGAGGCGGAGGTGGAGGCGCTGCCCGCCATGCCCGCGCCCAGGACGCCCGCCATCCGCGACCTTCCGGATATGGCGCAATGGGTCAACGTCCGCACGCTGGGCGCGATGGGCGACGGCAGGGCGGACGACACCGCCGCGATCCAGAAGGCGATCGACAGCCACCGCATCCTCTATTTCCCGACCGGCTTCTACAAGGTCACCGACCGGTTGAAACTGCGCCCGGACAGCGTGCTGATCGGCCTGCACCCGGCGATCACGCAGCTTTATATTCCGGACAACAATCCCGGACATGCCGGCCTCGGCACGGTGCTCCCCATATTGGAAAGCCCCAGGGGCGGCGACAATATCCTGTCCGGCCTCGGCCTCTTCACCGGCCGCGTGAACCCACGCGCCTCCGCGCTGCTGTGGCGCTCGGGCGAGAACAGCCTGGTGGACGACGTCAAGATCATGGGCGGCGGCGGCACCCCCACCGCAGACGGCACGATGCTCGGCAGCCTGCGGGTCCACACCGGCGATCCCGTCACGGACGACCGGCTGGACGCGCAATATCCCAGCATCTGGGTCACGGACGGGGGCGGCGGCACCTTCGTCGATGTGTGGAGCCCCAACAGCTTCGCGCAGGCGGGTTTCTATGTCACGGACACCCGCACGCCGGGCCATGTCTATGAAATGTCGGTCGAACATCATGCCCGCAATGAATTCGTGCTCGACAATGTGCATAATTGGGAGTTCCTGGCGCCCCAGACCGAACAGGAAGTGGGCGACGGGCCCGACGCCATCTCGCTCGACATCCGCAATTCCAGCAACCTGCTGTTCGCCAATTATCATGGCTATCGGGTCACGCGCACCTATGCGCCGGAGGAAAGCGCGGTGAAGCTCGCCAATTCGGGCGACATCCGCTTCCGCAACGTCCACATCAACGCCGAAAGCGGCTATGCCACCTGCGACGACGAAGGCTGCGGCACCTTCCTGCGGGCGAGCAAATATCCGTTCGACAATGCGATAGAGGATGTGACGCGCAAGCTGTTCGTGCGGGAAAGGGAGTTTGCGAAGCTCGACATCGGACCGGCGGGCAGCACCATCCCTGCGCCGCCGCCCGGCGGCACGAAGGTCGATAAGCTGGAGGACGGCTTCTGGTCGATCTCCGGCGCGGCGGTGGACCCGCAGGGCGCGCTCTATTTCATCGACCGCCGGTTCCAGCGCATCCACCGCTGGAGCGAGGACAAGGGGCTGGAGATCGTGCGCGACCATGCGCTCGACCCGGTGAACCTTGCCATCGACGCATCGGGCCATGTGATGGTGCTGTCCTCCCTGGGGCCGAAGGCGGGCGTCTATTCCTTCGATCCGGCGGGGCCGAAGGATGCGATGACGCTGATCCGGCCCACTCCGGTGCGCAACGCCGCCGCCGCCCGGACATTGCTGCCGGTCAACTGGTGGAACAATGGCGAGTTTCGCGACCAGCTCGACTTCGGGACCTATCGGTTCACCACATTGGCGGAGATGTTCGCACGCGACGTGGGAACGCCCAAGGCGCAGGAATATCTGTCCCCCGACGGCAGCCTGTCGCTGCCCGCCTTCCGCACCTGGCAGCAGGGGCCGGTCGACCACAGCGGCTGGCGCTGGTCCGACAGCCTCAACGCTTATGGTTTCGTGTCGGGCAAGCCGGGCGAGCGCCTGTTCGTCACCAATGCGTCGGAAAATGTCACCTATAGCGGCACGGTGGGCGCGGGCGGCGCGCTGACCGATCTTCGCCGCTTCGCCAATCGCGGCGGGGAAAGCGTGGCCGTGGACGGACGGGGCCGCGTCTATGTCGCGAACGGGCAGATCTTCGTCTATGGGCCGGACGGCGGGGAAAGCGGCCGGATCGACGTGCCCGATCGTCCGTTGCAGATCCTGTTCGGGGGCCCGGACAGGCGCACGCTGTTCATCCTGACGCACCACGCCCTCTACGCGGCGAAGCCGTAGGAAAACGCCCCCACGGCGCGCCTACGACCTATGTCGTAAGTGCGGCGCGGCGGGCCGGGGGCTAATCTTTGCGGCATCGCCGGGCATGGGCGCAGCCGGCCGGCAACGGGCGGCCAGATATAAAAGGGGAAGGATCAATGAAAGTGACGATCGCAATCCATCGACATCTGGCCGGCGTCAGCCTCGCGGCGGTGGCGAGCATGGCTCTGGCCGGCGCGGCCCGGGCCCAGGACGCGGCCACGCCGCCGACGGCCGCGCCCCAGGCGCAGACGGAGGATGCGGGCGCGGCGCGCAATGCCGACATCGTCGTCACCGGGTCGCGCATCACGACCAGCGGCTTCAACGCGCCCACGCCGACCACGGTGATCGGTGAGGAGCAGATCGCCAACAATGCGCAGCCCAATATCTTCAACACCGTCGCCCAATTGCCTTCGTTGCAGGGATCGACCGGCGCGTCGACCGGCACCTTCAGCACGTCGAGCGGCCAGCAGGGCCTCAGCTCCTTCTCCCTGCGCGGCCTGGGCCCGATCCGCACCCTGACCCTGCTCGACGGCCAGCGCGTCGTCGGCGCGAACGTCACCGGCGTTCCCGACATCAGCATGTTCCCGCAGCTTCTGGTGAAGCGCGTCGACGTGGTGACGGGGGGCGCGTCGGCCTCCTACGGCTCCGATGCGGTCGGCGGCGTCGTCAACTTCATCACCGACACCCGTTTCGAAGGGTTCAAGGGCAATATCCTTGGCAGCATCACCAAATATGGCGACGATGAAACCGCGCTGGTGCAGGCGGCCTGGGGCAAGTCCTTCCTCGACGATCGCCTGCATGTCGTGCTGAGCGGCGAATATGACCATGAAGGCGGCGTGGGCGCCGGCGACTTCGGCACGGACCTCGCCGGCAGCCGCGACTGGTATCGCGCGACGACGCTGATGAACACCGGCCAGCTCAACAACGGCCTGCCGCAGTTCAACTATCGCGACTATGCACAGCCCTATCAATATGCGCGCTACGGCCTCATCAACAACGGCCCGTTGCAGGGCATCGCCTTCGACCGGAACGGCACGCCCTATAATTTCAACTATGGTTCGGGCGGCCAGCCGCTCGGCAACGGCCAGGTCAGCAACTGCTTCCGCGGCAACAGCTTCTGCCAGGGCGGCGACCTGTCGGGCGCGCCGGGTTCGGGCGCCTCTCTGAAATCGGCGCTGGAGCGCATCAACGGCTACACCCGGATCGGCTACGACTTCGCCGACGACAATGAAGCCTATGTGACGGTCAATGTCGCGCAGGTGAAGACCAGCAACCAGCCCAGCCCCGGCTATAACCGGCCCAGCCTGACCGTCCAGTGCGCCAACCCGTTCCTGCCGCAACTGGTGCGCGACCGCTGCGCCACGGCGGGCATCACGGAATTCAGCTTCGGCAGCAGCAACGGCGCCTTCCCCGATCCCCGGGTGCACACCGACCGCAGGCAATATCGCTTCGTCGGCGGGCTGAAGGGCAAGATCGGCGTCGGCGGAACGGACTGGAACTATGACGCCTATTATGAACATGGCATCACCATTTCCGACATCAGGGTGCGGGACATCGTCCTCCAGAACCGCTATGTCGCCGCAACCAATGCGATCACGCTCAACGGCGCCGTCGTCTGCGCCGATCCGGCGGCGCGGGCGGCGGGTTGCCAGCCGATCAACATCTTCGGCGGCTTCACCCCTTCGGATGCGGCGCTGGCCTATGTCGCGCCGCATGAGAACGGACCGTTCCAGCATACGAAGCTGACGCAGGACGTCGCCAGCCTCAACTTCTCGGGCAATCCGTTCGAACTGTGGGCTGGGCCGGTCTCGGTCGCGTTCGGCGGCGAATATCGCCGCGAATTCTATCGCGTGAACGCCGATCCCTATGGCGCGGGCGTTTCGCCGCTCAGCCCCAACAGCCCCGACTATCCGGCCGATCCGCTGCTCAATTCGACGCTGGGCAGCAACTGGGCGGCCGGCAACTACAAGAACGGGCGCGGCAAATATGAAGTGTGGGAAGGCTATCTCGAAGTCGACCTGCCGCTGATCGACAGCGACGCCATGGGCCGCGCGAACCTCAACGGCGCGGCGCGCGTCACCAACTACAGCACGTCGGGCACGGTCTGGACGTGGAAGGTCGGCGGCACCTGGGACACGCCGCTCGACGGCATCCGCCTGCGCGCCGTGACCTCGCGCGACGTGCGCGCGCCGAACCTGTCGGAACTTTTCGCGGCGCCCACGGTGACGACGCTGCCCAACTTCAACGATCCCTTCCGCAACCAGGCGGTGCAGGTGTTCCAGAACACCATCGGCAACACCAATCTGAAGCCGGAAGTGGCCCGCAACACCGAACTCGGCATCGTGCTGGCGCGGCCGTCATGGCTTCCCGGCCTCAGCCTCTCCTTCGACTATTACAACATCAAGCTCAGCGGCGTGGTCTCCACCCTGTCGGCGGACCAGATCGTCCGCTTCTGCTTCGAGGGCAACCAGGCCTTCTGCGGCGGCTTCCAGCTCGACGGGCCGCAGGGCACCAATTTCGTCAATGTCCAGCCCTTCAACCTCGCTTCCTGGAAGACCAGCGGCTTCGACATAGAGGCAAGCTATCAGTGGCAGCAGCCGCTGGGCCTGCCGGGCAGCTTCACCGTCCGGGCGCTGGGCACGCATATCCGCAAGTTCATCGTCAATGCGGGCATTGCGGGCGTCGACCCGGTCGATCAGGCGGGCGCCAACAACGGCAATACGCCGGACTGGAAATGGCTGGCGGTCCAGACCTACGACAGCGGCCGGTTCAGCTTCACGGTGCAGGAACGCTGGATCAGCGACGGCACCTTCGGCAATCAATATGTCGTCTGCCAGTCGTCCTGCCCGGCCTCGACCACGAACCACCCGACCATCGACTATAACCGGATGAAGGGCGCCTTCTACGTCGACATCGGCGCGACCTTCAAGTTCGGCGAAAACCTGTCGATCTACGGCAAGGTGGACAATCTGTTCGACAAGGACCCGGTCGCCGCGCCGCAGACCAACACCGGCCTGGACATCAACCCGGCGCTCTACGACACGCTGGGCCGCATCTACCGCGCGGGGGTTCGCTTCAACTTCTGATCTGCCACTCTCTCCCCCACCTCGTCCCGGCCTTCACCGGCCGGGACTTCTTGTAACTGGAGTATGTCGATGGTTCGTGGATTGAGCGGGGCCTGCGCGTCGGTGCTGCTGTTGCTGGCGGCGGCTGTACCCGCTCACGCTTCTCCATCCGTCTATACCGTTGCGCCCGACGAGCCGCGCGCCGTCACCGTCAAGGGCGCGGGGGACGGCCGGGCGGACGACAGCGCGGCGATCCAGCGCGCCATCGACGCGGCGGCGGAAAAGGGCGGCGGCGGCATCGTCTTCCTGCCGGCCGGCACCTATCGTATCAGCCGGACGATCTTCCTCTGGCCGGGCGTCCGCATCTTCGGCATCGGGGAAAGGCGCCCGGTCATCCTGCTCGGCCGGAACACGCCGGGCTTCCAGCGCGGCGTCGCCCATATGCTGATGTTCACCGGCAGCAAGCGCCAGACCGACCGGGACACGCCGCCCGCCGCCTTCCCCCCGGCGGGCAGCGTGCCGTTCAACAGGACCATCGCGGACGCCAATCCCGGCACCTTCTATTCTGCGCTCGGCAATATCGACTTCCGCATCATGGACGGCAATCCGGCGGCCACCGCGATCCGCTTCCACTCCGCCCAGCACAGCTTCGTCAGCCATGCCGATTTCGACATCGGCTCGGGCCTCGCCGGCCTCTACCATGTGGCGAATGAAGCGGAAGACCTGCATTTCCGGGGCGGGCGCTACGGCATCCTCGCGGAAAAGCCGTCCCCCGCCTGGGGCTTCGCGCTGGTCGACGCGACGTTCGAGGGACAGCGCGACGCCGCCATCCGCGAGCATGAGGCCGGCCTGACGATGGTCAACGTCGCCTTCCGCAACGTGCCGGTCGGGATAGAGATCGACCGGGGCTATGGCGACTGGCTCTGGGGCCAGGACCTCCGGTTCGAGAATGTGGCCAAGGCGGGCGTCGTCATCTCGAACGAGAAGAATGTCTATACCCAGATCGGCTTCCAGAATGTGCTGGCGGCCAACACCCCCACCTTCGCCCGTTTCCGCGAAAGCGGCCGCACCGTCGCTGGCAGGGGGCAGAACTACAGGATCGCCTCCTTCACCCACGGCCTGACGCTGCCGGGCGTCGGCCGCATGGGCGAGTACCGGACGGACATGCAGGCGGAAGCCATGGGCGCGCTGCCGGCCCCGTCCGCTCCCGCCATCCGCCCCTTGCCGCCCGTCCCGGAATGGGTGAACGCCCGCACGCTCGGCGCCAAGGGCGACGACAGGACCGACGACACCGCCGCCATCCAGAAGGCGATCGACAGCCACCGCGTCGTCTATCTGCCCGCCGGCTTCTATCATGTCAGCGACACGCTGCGCCTGCGTCCCGATACGGTGCTGCTGGGCCTGCACCCCAGCCTGACGCAGATCGTGCTGCCCGACGGCGCGCCCGGCTGGGCAGGGGTGGGCGCGCCCAAGGCGCTGGTGGAAAGCGCGAAGGGCGGCGATGCGATCGTCGCGGGCCTCGGCCTCAACACCAACGGCGCCAATCCGCGCGCCACGGCGCTGCTGTGGAAGGCCGGCGCCCACTCCATGGTCAACGACGTCAAGTTCCAGGGTGGCCACGGCACCGACCGCTTCGACGGCAGCCGGGTCAATCCCTACAACAACAATGCCACCGGCGATCCCGATTCCGCCCGACGCTGGGCCGGCCAATATGCCAGCCTCTGGGTGACGCAGGGCGGCGGCGGCACCTTCGCCAATATCTGGAGCCCCAGCACCTTCGGCCATCCCGGCATCCTGATCTCCGACACGGAAACGCCCGGCCGCCTCATCCAGGCGTCGGTCGAGCATCATGTCCGCACGGAAATCGGCCTGAACCGCGTCGCCAACTGGGAACTGCTCGCGCCGCAGACGGAGGGTGAAGCGGGAGAGAGCGGCGACGCCGTGGCGCTGGAAATCAGGGACTCGCGCAACATATTGGTCGCCAATTTCCACGGCTATCGCGTCACCCGCACCAGGGAGCCCGCACCCGCCGCCATTACCCTCTATAATTCCCATGACATCCGTTTCCGCAACGTCCATGTGAATGGCGAAAGCGGCCTTGGCACCTGCGACGAAAATGGCTGCGCGACCTTCCTGCGGCTCACCAAATTCCCGTTCGAAAACGCCATTCGCGACGTCACCCATGGGCTGGACGTTCGCGAACGGGAGTTCGCCGTGCTGGACGTCCCCGCCCGGCCGGAGCCGGTGAAGCCCGCCAGCTTCCTGGGCGGCAGGGTGGAGAAACTGGCAGACGGCTTCCATTCGGCGGGCGGCGGCGCGGTGGATGCGCAGGGCCGGCTCTATTTCATCGATCGCCGCTTCCAGCGCATCTGGCGCTGGTCGGACGAAGGCCGGCTGGAGATGGTGCGCGACGCCTCGCTCGATCCGGTCAACCTCAGCATCGACCGTTCCGGCAATCTGCTCGTCCTCTCCTCCTACGGGCGCAACGGCACGGTCTACAGCGTCAGGCCCGGCGCGCCCGACGGCGAGATCAGCGTCATTCCGGCAACGCCCGTCGCGCCCCACGCGGGCAGGGCCACGGTGCTGCCGGTCAACTGGTGGAACAATGGCGAGTTCAGGGACCAGATCGATCCCAGGACCTACGAATTCACGACGCTTGCCCAGATGTTCGCCCGCGACATGGCGGCGCCCAAGGCGCAGGAATATGTCTCGCCCGACGGCAGCATCGCCCTGCCTGCCTTCCGCACCTTCGCGCAGGGTCCGGCCGACCATCGCGGCCTGCGCTTCTCCGATTCGCTCGACAGCTATGGTTTCATCCAGGGGGAGCCGGGCAGGCGCGTCTTCCTCACCAATGGTTCGGAAAACCGCACCTACAGCGGCCTGGTGGGCGCGGGCGGCGCGATCACCGACCTCAGGCCGTTCGCGGATCGCGGTGGGGAGGGGGTCGCGGTGGACCCGCAGGGCCGGGTCTATGTCGCGAACGGGCAGGTCTTCGTCTATGCGCCCGACGGCAGGGAGGTCGGCCGCATCGACGTGCCGGAACGGCCCTTGCAACTGCTCTTCGGCGGGGAAGGCGGCCGAACCCTCTTCATCCTGTCGCACCACGGCCTCTATGCGGTGAAGCCGGGGCGCGGGGGCTAAGCTCCGGACCGCCGCCACCGTGGAGCCGCGCGAAGCTGCCGGGCGGACAGCCCAGCCGCTTGCGGAACGCGGTGCTGAAGGCGCTGGCGGAATCATAGCCGATTTCCTCCGCGATCCGGCCCAGGGACCTGTCGCCCCGCAGCAAGGCGTGTTTGGCGATCGCCATGCGCCAGCGCGCAAGATATTCGATCGGGCCGCAACCCAGCGCCTCACCGAAGCGCGCGGCGAAGGCGGAACGCGACATGCCCGCCACGCTTGCAAGCTGCGCGACGGTCCAGGGCGCGCGCACATCCTCATGCATGGCCCGCAGCGCGCGGGCCAGCGCGGGATCGCGCATCGCGCCCAGCAGGCCCCGATGGTCCGCTTCCCCACCGCCCGGCCGCCAGCGAAGCGCCTCCACCAGCAGCATCTCCAGCAGGCGCCGGGTGATCAGTTCCTTGCCCGGATGGCTGGACAGGCATTCGTCGGCCAGCATCCCGATCAACTGGCCGAAGCGCGTGGCGCGGCCCTGCGCTGCCGGGATATGGATCAGATCGGGAAGCAATGACAGCAGAAGGGGGGCGTTGGCCCGCTCGAACGCGAAGCTGCCGCCCAATGCGATGAAGTCCGGATCGCCTGGCTGATCCCCGTGCCGCACCGCTTCGCCGCGGGGTTCCACCCAGGTGCAGGGAAGACCCGCTTCGCTGCTCAAGGAAAAGGGCGGGGTGGTCGGCATCAGCAGGAAGTCGCCCTGCGCCAGCCGAAGCGGTGCGCCCCCTTCGAAGGCGACCCAGGCTTCCCCCGCAAGGATGATCGTGAAGCCGGGCGCGTCATGCGCGCGATAGCGAACGCCCCACCGCCCGCGCCCCGTGATCGGCTTGGCGATGGCGGCGCTGGGTCCAAGCAAGGCGATGATGTCGCTAAGGGGATCCATGTTATGGACGATCCGTAATCTTATATGGATCATTGATTATAGATCGTCCGAAACGGTCCGTCTATCGGTCATGCATCGACATCGAGCGAGGCAGACGATGAGCAAGACGATCCTGATCACCGGCACTTCTTCGGGCTATGGCAAGGCCACGGCGCTTCATTTCCTCTCGCAGGGATGGAATGTCGTCGCAACCATGCGACGGCCCGACCCGGCCCTGTTCGGCGGCCATTCCGAACGCCTGCGCCTGCTGCCGCTGGACGTCACCAGCGAGGACAGCATAGCCGCGCTGGTCGCGGCCGCCGGCCGGGTCGACATAGTGGTCAACAATGCGGGGATAGGCGGCGTGGGCGCCTTCGAAGCCATGCCGATGAGTCTGGTCCGCCAGCTCTTCGAAACCAACAGCATCGGCACCATGGCGATGTGCCGCGCATTCATACCGCAGATGCGCGAGCGTGGATCGGGCATGATCGTCAACGTGACGTCCACCGTGGCGTTGGGAGCCTTTCCGCTCGCGGCGGCCTATAGCGCGACCAAGCATGCGATCGAGGGATTCACGGCTTCCCTCGCGCATGAACTCGCCTATTTCGGCGTTCAGGTGAAACTGGTCGAGCCGGGCTATGCGCCCACCACCCGCTTCGGCGCGAACGCCATCATCCCCGTGACCGACCTGCTGCCCGGCCGATATGCGGATTTCGCGCAACCGATCCTCGCGGCCTTCGCGTCGCCTGCCCTGACGACCAGAGAGAGCGACGTCGCGCAAGCCGTCTGGACCGCCGTTCATGACGGGACGGGTCAGCTCCGCTTTCCGGCGGGCGCCGACGCGGTGGCGCTGGCGGAGGGACGCTGATCCTGTTCCGGCGAACCCACGCCCCAGCTCAGCAACACCCCGCCCAAGATCATGGCCATGCCGGCAAGATGGTATCCGAACAGCGGTTCCCCAAGGATCAGGGCAGCCAGCACGGCCCCGAACAGCGGCAGCAGGCTGATCGTCTGTCCGGCGGCGCTGGCGCCCACATGGCTGACCGCGGCGTTGAACGACATATAGGCGATGATCGAGGGAAAGATCGCGACATAGGCGATGGCGGCCATCACGCTTCCGTTCCAGTGCATCCGCGCGATCGCCTGCGTCTCGCTCAACGCGCCCATGCCCATCGCCAGCGCGCCGATGGCGAAGGTCACGAACAGAAAGACCAGCGGGGCGATGGGCGGGCGCAGGCGCAGGCAGGCGGTATAGACCGCCCATGCGCCACAGCCGCATAGCACCAGCAGGTCTCCGATGCCCAGGCGCAGCCGCAGGATTTCGGACAGATCGCCCCTGAACACGATGAATGTCACGCCCAGCGTCGACAGCGCAATGCCCGCGACCCGGCGGAGGGGCGCTCTGTCGCCAAAGGCGATGCGGCTCACGATGACGACGAATGTCGGGATCAATCCCTGCAACAACAGGCTGTTGGCCGCCGTCGTGTGGCGAAGGCCCGAATAGAGGAAGCCGTTGAACGCAGCGACGCCGGCCAGCCCCAGGAACAGGATCGTGCGCCAATGGCGGCGGATCAGCGCGCGCTGGGCCATGACGGGACGCCACGCAAAGGGGGCCAGGATCAGCAGCGCCAGCATCCAGCGGCCGAAGGCCAGCGTCAGCGGCGGAATTTCGCCCCGTACCGCGCGGCCGACTATCGCATTGCCCGCCCAGAACGCCATGGTCATGCCCAACATGGCATAGGCCCGCACCTGCAAGTTCAAATCCTGCCGCCCTTTCCTTTGGAGCACGCCGCGTCAAATCGGACGCAGGTCGCGCGCTCCAGTTTTCCGTTGTCGCATCCTTTCAGGCCGAAAACCGGTTCCCACCCTTCGACAGGTTCAGGACAGGCTTTTCTGCACGACGCACGCCAACTTCGGTCAGCCGTTCCTTAGGCGGGCAGGGGCCGAGAGGCCAGCCTGCTTTCGCTCCTGTTTTTCGCGGCCGTCTGCTTCGGCTGGCGGCGGGGCAGCGGGCTATGCCAATATCTTGAACGGCTGCAACTGGGCGAACAATGCCTCGCGGCTCCTCACGCCGGTCTTGGAATAGATGCGGCGGATATGGGTTCTGACCGTTTCCAGGGATATTTCGAGATTTCCCGAAATCTGTTCGGCGTTCATCCCGCTCATCATGGCGCTCAATATCTTATACTCGCCATTGGTGAGCCGATAAATGTCCTTGACGTCGCCCGACACGATCGACTGGTCGATGAAATGTTTGGCGGAAAAGAACATGATGCCGATCTGCTCGCCCTGTTCTCCCCGCCCGCTTGCCCCGATCGGCCTTCCGCGAAGGATGAGATAATCGTCCGCAACGGGTAGAATGACCATGGAGGAAGATGCGTCGGACCCGGCATGGGCGGCGAACAGCTTGAGCCGTGCGTGGTTTTCCGGTTGCAGGGCGAAGAGGCGGCCGTCCTGTTCCTGCAATTCGGACGAATGCTGCAGCAGGGCTGTGGCGGCCCGATTCTGCCAATGCAGCCGCAAGGAGCGATCGATTATCGCGTGCGGAATGGGATCGGCGTCGACCCAGCTCGCAAAAATCGATTCCCCATCCGCGATGGAGCCTTCAGCCACACATACCCCCCCGGCAGCAGCCTCTCAATCTTGATCTATATCGGTCGAATCGACAGCTATTACGTCGGATATAGAGAAATTGAATAAATTGTCCTTAACAAATTAACAGCCCTTTGTCCCGATCTCGTACATGATGGAGGCGATCTGGGTCGATCTGGCGGAAACTATGCCTTTCATCCGCCTGAATCCGCGACTTTGATGATCGAAGGGTAAGATGCGCTTGTTGCCTGTTAACCATTAAAGCGGCGTCATACCCAATATTGAGTATTAACTTTCGTTAGATATATATTAATACTTTCGACCAGCTCCAGGGGTGGGGAAAGAGAGTCGCGCGTCCTCCCTGAAGTTACGGTCCGGAGCAAACCCATTGGAGACGGGGGCGGTTCTGGCCGATTTTCGTAACAGATGGGGAAGTATTCCATGAAGAAGATGATCCTTGCCTCCGCGGCAGCAATGCTTGTCGCGAGTCCGGCCCTTGCGGCCAACTCGGCCACCGACCAGTTCCAGATCAATGCGCAGATCCCCGAAACCTGCACGATGCAGAACGTCAATGACGTGAACCTCGGCGCGCTGAACATTTCCACGACGGCCGGCAATGGCGCCCTGCTGCTCAGCAGCGATGCGACGCAGAACACCAACCAGTTCTGGGTGAGCTGCAACAAGCAGAACCAGATGACCCTGTCCGGTCCCGCGACGCTCCAGGGTTCGCGCGCCTTCCAGGCGGGCGTCGACGACGCCGGCTTCACCGACAAGCTGAACTACCGTGTCGAGGCTCTGAACTATTTCACGAGCGGTGCGCAGCCCAGCTTCTCCAGCGCGCAGGGTGCCCAGAACCAGACCAGCCGTGGTCCCGTTCACCGCCAGGTGCGGCTGGCTGCGAAGGTGCTGTCGTCCGAAAACACGCTGCGCCCGCTGGCCGGCAATTATACTGGCACCGTTACCGTCACCGTCCAGACTGCGCTCTGAGGCATGGCTTGGATCGGGATTCGCAGACGTTCCTGATCCCGTCGCCGCTCTGACGCGCAATCCATTTCAAGATTCAAGGAAATCCTTATGAAGAAGCTCCTTATGGCCGCCACGGCCGCAGCAGTCCTGATGGCCGGCACGCCCGCTTTCGCTGCCAACACCGACAGCGACACCTTCGACATCAACGCATCGGTCGCCAAGACCTGCACGATGGAGAATATCGGTGACATTCAGCTTGGCACCGTCAACGTCAACACCAACGCCGGCAGCACCGCGCTTTTCATCAACGACGTCGCCAGTAGCTCGACGAACTCCTTCTACGTGTCGTGCAACGACACGAACAGCATGACCATCTCGTCGGCCAATGCCGGTCGTCTGACCACCAGCACCCCGCTGACCGGCGCGGATGCGGGCTTCAAGAACACGATCAACTACTCGCTCGCCGCCGACAATTACCGTAATGGCGGCCTGCTGCAGCAGCCCGGTTTCCGCCGTTCGGCGCTGTTCGGCCTGGTCCAGCTCAACAACGGCGCCTCGCGCGGCGCGCTGCATCGCCAGGTCAAGTTCGACGCATTGGTCGATCCTCTGAACAACCTGGATGCTCGCCCCGTGGCTGGCACCTACACCGATACCGTGACGGTCACCGTCACCGCGAGCTGATCGCAGCATATCACGGGAATTGGGGGAGTCGTTCATGGCTTCCCCGATTTCCGCCGTTCATGATCGAGGGGGGAAGAGGACGATGTTCCTCAAATGGGTGAAATTCGTTCTGCCGCTGCTTCTGCTGACGGGCATGGCGACCGGCGCTCAGGCTGCGCGGGTCACGCCGATGTCGGTGGATCTGGAGCCGCAAGGTACGCGGTCCACGGCGCGGATCGAGGTCGCCAATAATGAAGACCGCCAGTTGCCGATGGAAGTGCGCATGTATCGCGGCGTCATCGGGGAACGCGGCGAACTGACGCTGGAGCCCGCCGACGACCGGTTCATGGTCTTCCCGCCCCAGACGCTGATCGCGCCCAACGGCAAGCAGGTCTTCCGCATCCAATATCTGCCGGACGGCCCGCTGACGCAGTCGGAGGTCTATTATGCCGCCGTCAGCCAGATCCCGGTCCAGCTTCCCGCCGAACAGTCGCGCATCCAGGTCGTGATGCGCTTCAACGTGCTCGTCAACGTCGTGCCCGACGGGACGACGCCCGATCCGGTGGTCGCCCAGATCGCACCGATTTCCCGGGAGGTCGAACTTGGTCCGGACGAAAAGGCGCCGGAGGACAAGGATGTTCGCAAGACCAGGACCGAAAACGGTCTGGAAGTGCGCATCGAGAACAAGGGCAATCGCTATTTCCCGGCCGGCCGGTCCGGTTGGACCATCAGCGGCGTCGATGGCGCGGGGAAGCCCTATAGCGCGGAATACAACGCCGCTCAGATGAGCGAAATGATCGGAATGGGAATCGTCGCCCCGGGTCGCGCCCGCGTCTTCTTCATCCCGACTCCGGAAAAGATGGCGGCTGGGGCGACGGTGACGCTGAAGCGCTGATCCATTGAACATGCCCGAGGGGGGGCAGGGTGAAACATCTACTCTTCAGCGTCGCCACAGGCGCATTGGTCGCATCGTCGACTATCGCGCTGGCGCAGGCGGCCGGGCAGCCAAGCGCAGGCGCGCAGCCCCCGGCTGCACCCGCACCGCCGGGTTCCGCGCCGCGCCCTGCGGACAAGGGCCTTCAGATGACCCTGCCCCTTTTGCGGCAGGGCAATGTCTATGGTGACGTCTCTGCGACGGTCTATATGGACGGCACAGTTCTTTTCGACCGCCAGTCCCTGATCGAGCATATCGCACCCCTGCTGTCGGAAAGCGGACGGATCAAATTCGCCGCCGTCTTGCCCGGCACGCCTTCCGTGTCGGTCGCGGACGCGGAAAGAGCGGGCGTCACCCTCATCTACGATTCGTCCGAATTGCAGGTGCGCGTGGATCGCATCGACGGGACCATGGTCGCTGCCCAGGCCTTGGGGGAGGCCGTGCGTTTCTCGCTCCCCGCGACGACGCTGGAGCCGGAGACGTTCAGCGCCTATCTGAACATGATCGGGGACATGCGGGTTACGGATTTCCGCGACTTCGAAAAGCCCGCGATGATCCTGCAGGGCGCCATGCGCTATCGCGGCGTCGTTCTGGAGTTCGACGGCGGTTACGACCAGGCGCTGACGGGCGGAGGCGGCTTCTACCGGCGTCAGGCGCGGCTGGTCTATGACGAATATCAGAAGCAGCGGCGCTGGACGGCGGGCGACCTTCAGCTCAACGGCCTGTCGATCACTTCCGGCACGCTGCTGGGCGGCATCGCTGTCGAAAAGGGCAGGCGGACCTTCACTGGCAGCACGCCGCTCGTCCAGCTTGGCGGGCAACAGGTTCTGCTGGACCGCGATTCGACCGTCGATGTGATCGTCGACGGCCAGCAGGTGGAGCGGTTCCAGCTCAATTCGGGCACTTACGACCTCTCCCGGCTCCAGGCCCAATATGGCGGCCGCAATGCCCAGCTGTATGTCACCGATGTCAGCGGGCGGCGGCAGATCACATCCTTCGACTCCTATTTCAACCCGTCCGATCTGGTGGCGGGCGAAACCGAATATGGCGCCGCACTCGGCTTCGTGCCGACCGACTTCCGCGCTCAGCCGATCTATGGTCATTCTCCCGCGCTGTCGGCCTATTATCGCCGGGGCATCAGCAACCGGCTGCTGCTCGGCGGCGCGGTGCAGGCGGGGGATGATGTGCAATTGGGCGCAATCGAGATAATTTCCACGCCGCGCACCATCCCTGGCCGCTTCGAATTCTCCAGCGCCATCAGCACGGGGCGGGGCACCGGCTATTCGCTGCGCGGCGCCTATTCGCTGCAATTCGGCTATGGCATCCAGGGCAAGCAATTGTCCGTCAGCGCCGATTATCGCAGCAGGAATTTCTCGACCCTGTCCGACGCCATCGGTTTCGGGCGCTTCCGAACCTTCACGCTGACCGCCAATTACGGCCAGCAACTCAGCGAGCGCACCAGCCTGGTCGTCGGCGGCAACTGGTTCGAGCGGGAGGGGTTGAGGGGAACCAAGCTCGCCTTCGTCGATGTCATGCACCGGGCGTCTCGCTTCCGGCTGACCGGTGGCGTGGAATATGGCAAGGACGTGTTCGGACGCAGTTTCGGCGCGCGCATCGCGCTGGTCGTGCCCTTCGGCCAGAAGACGCGGGCGGAGGCAGGTTATAACAGCCGCCGGGACGATGCGCGTCTCACCCTGACGCGCAGCTATGACGATACGGTCGGGTCCTTCGGGTACGACATCGCGGCGCGCAATTCGGACGGCATGGCTTCGGTCGACGGGTCGGCGACCTATATCGGCAACCGCTTCTATTCGCGCTTCACTACCATCTCTTCGGGCAATGGTTTCTCGCGCATCGACGACCGGCAGGACAGCCGCCTTCAGATCGGTACCTCGATCGCCATGGCGGGGAACAGCATCGCCGTCGGGCGGCCGGTTTCCGACAGCTTCCTTGTCGCGAAGGCGCATGAGGCGCTCAAGGACAAGCAGGTCGTGGTGGGACAGTCGGTGGACGACGGCAAGGTGGAGGCGCAAAGCGGCACCTGGGGTCCGGCCATGGACGGGCGGCTCAACAGCTATAACCGTCAGAGCATTCAATATGACCTGAAGAACGGGACGGAGGGCTATGACATCGGCACGGGCGTGCACACCGTCAATCCGCCCTATAAGAGCGGTTACAAGCTTGTCGTCGGCAGCGACGCCAACATCAGCGCCTACGGCTTCCTCTATTATCAGGGGGAGAAGGTCAGCCTGCTGGGCGGCACCATTTCGGCGGTGGACGATCCGGACTTCGAGCCGCAACCCTTCTTCACCAATTCGGCCGGCCGTTTCGCCACGCAGGGCCTTCGTCCCGGCAAGAGCTATCGCGTGGAACTGCGCAATCCGGACATGATGTTCACGATTCATGTCCCCGCCGACACAAAATCCTTGCTACAACTGGGCGATGTGACGGCCCGCCCCGCCACCGGGACACAGGAGTGAATATGATGCGCCGATTTTGCCGCTGCCTGGGTTTCGCATCGCTCGTCATGCCGGCCCATGCCTGGGCGGAATGCCAGCCCTCCTTCATCGAGGGGCCTCGCGAGGTCCGCCTTGCCGCCGGCGACGGCATGGACCAGCGGCAGTTGACCGAACCTTTCCGCATCATGATACGCAATGACGGCGACAGTGAATGCCGCCTGCGGCTTCGGGTGACGCGGGATCTGGGCGCATCCGACGCCTCTTTCCCCAACTACACACTGAACGGCCCGGGCGGAAACATCGCCGTGACCTCCGCCTCGCCTGCGGATGTATCCAGCGGTGGCGGCGTCGTCATTCTGCAGCCGCATGCGCGCAGCCCGGTCGGCTATACCGTCAACGTGCCGGTGAACTGGGGCATGCGAAGCGGCGATTATCGCCAGCAGCTGATCTTTGCCCTGTCGGAAGACATCGGCAACACGCCGCTGGATACGGCGCAGGTTCGGTTGAAGCTGGAAATTCCGGCGACGGCGCGCATTCGCTTCGCCGGCGTCGGCGGGGAAGGGGGAGCGGCCCGGATCGACCTGGGCGAACTGTCCACCACCATGCCTACGGTGTCGCAGCCCTTTGCGGTGCGCGTGCTCAGCACATCCGGCTATCAGCTACGTTTCGCATCGCAATATGGCGGAATGCTTCGGCGGACCGATGGGCCGGACGTCATTCCCTACCGGCTGTTCGTGGATGGCCGCGCCTTCAACATGGCGACCGGCGATCAGATCAATGTCGGTGAGCATACCGGGTCGCAGGGCGACGTGCATGCGGTTTCCATCACCGTCGATCCGGACCCGACCTGGCATGCCGGCAAATATACCGACCGGGTGACCGTCGCCGTTACGCCGATCTGATTGCGGGGTTGCCCGGTCCCGGCCGGATCAGAAATAAGTGATGGTGAGATTGATCGCCAACGGCGATTGAAGCGCACTATATTGCACGCCGATCGGGCGCATGCCGAATTTGGCGCCGACACGGTTGGCAACCGGCGTCCAGCCCGATGCATTGAGCTGACGCGAAAGCCCGGCATAGCTGAACCGCACCTGCTCGTTCGGCGCCAGTTCGCGATAGGAAGCGACAACCTGAAAGCCGTCCGCACTGTTGCAAAGCTCCATCACGCTTCCCGACTGAAAGCCCGCACCCTCGCTTAGCTGAACGGGATCGCTGTCGATCTCGCAATAGGCCGGAACCACGGCCCTGACAGCGAAGGATCCCTTCGCGGTCTCGGCCGCGGTGGCGGGGTTGGCCAGCAGCAATGCCGACGAAAAGATGGTGGACGCAGCGCATAGTCGAACGAATGTCATATCCGGCCCTTTCGGTTGCCGTTCGTCTAACATCCGCGAATTAAGGAATGCTTGATGCATTATCCTTAACGAACCGTCTCCGACGGGCCGAAATATGGCCGAAATCGGCTGAACGAAGAGGGGAAGGGTTTGGAGACGTTCCCGCTCTCGCGTTCAGCCGAGCGAAAAGCGGGGAAGTATCCGGATTTCGCCAACGCAGTGTATCACTTCGGTTCCGGCAGTTCATCAGTCAAAAATGTAAACCATCCGTTACGGACTTTCGACCTTTTGGGTGATGCCCGATGGAGGGGCTATGCGCTGATCCAGTCCCTGCGCAGCGCCTTGCCCGCGAGCGCCATGAACAGTCCGGCCAGCAGGTAAAAGCCCAGCGCCGCGATGATCGCATAGCGCAGGGCTTCGTGGCCGAATTGCGGCGTCAGCGCATCCGACAGCGCGCCGACGCTCCAGCTGCCAAGGCCCAGGCCCACCAGATTGTTGATCAGCAGGAAGGTTGCCGATGCGCTCGCACGCATATGGGCGGGCACCAGATGCTGGACGGCGGTCAGCACCGGGCCCAGCCAGACATAGACCAGCGCCTGCGGGATTAGGAACAGGCAGAAGGCGAAGGCCACGCTGTCCGACAGCACGCCGATGACGAACAGCGGCATGCCGACGATATAGCTGGCGGCGGGAACCCAGGCATAGGCGGCCCTGTCGCGTCCGCCGAGCCGATCCCCCAGCCAGCCGCCCAGCAATACGCCCGCCACGCCGCCGGCCAGCAGCAGTGCGCCGAGAAACTGTCCCGCACCCATCAGATCGAGGCCGAAGCTGCGCATCAAAAGGCTGGGGAGCCAGAAGGCGACGCCATAGCCGCAAAGCGACGAGCAGGCCGCGCCCAGGGCAAGCAGCCAGAAGCTGCGCTTGGCCGCCAATATGCCGAAGACGGCGGAAACCGGTATAGCATCGGCCTGCATGTCGGGGCGAGCCGGCTCCCGGACGGTGAGGCGGAAGATGGGCGCGATGATCAGGCCGGCCAGGCCGACGACAATGAAGGCCGTGCGCCATTCGACCGTCTGCGCGATATAGCCGCCCAGCAGCACGCCGCCCGCCGAGCCGAGCGGAATGCCGAGCGAGTAGATGGAAAGGGCGCGGGCGCGCTGGCCTTGCGGGAAATAGTCGGAGACGACGGCATAGGATGGCGCGACGCCGCCTGCTTCCCCCACGCCGACCCCGATGCGGAACAGGAACATCTGCGCGAAACTGCCCGCCATGCCGCACAGCGCGGTGAAGCCGCTCCAGACCGCAAGGCTGGCGGTGATGACCCATGTGCGGCTGGTGCGGTCCGCCAGCAGCGCCAGCGGGATCGCCAGCGTCGAATAGAGCAGGGCGAAGGCGATGCCGCCCAGCGCGCCGAGCTGCGCGTCGCTAAGGCCCAGTTCCGCCTTGATCGGCCCGGCGAGGATACCCAGGATCTGCCGGTCGAGGAAGTTGAAGGTATAGACCAGCAGCAGCATGGCGAGGACGATCGCGCGATAGCCTTTGCCTGCCGTTTCCTGCGCGCGTCCGGTCATGCTGCCGCTGGTCCCTTGCAAATTAGAAGCGGAAGCCCGCCGTGATCGTCCAGGTGCGCGGGTCGCCATAATAGACAGTCTGGATGTTGCCCACGCTGGAAAATTCCTGCCCGTCGGTCTTGTACAATTCCTTGAAGGCATTCTTCACCGCGCCGCGCAGATAATATTTGCCCTCCGCGAAATCGGCCTGAACATAGGCGTTGGCGATGGTATAGCCGTCTTCCTGAAGGCCGGGGCGGTTGTCCACCGACAGCCACTGCTTGTCCACGAAGCGCATGTCCCCGCCCAAGGTCAGCGACGCGCTGCCCAAGGGAATGCTGTAGTCCGCCGCCAGCCGCACCGTCATGGGCGGCGCGAAGGGGGGCTTGCAGGTGATGGCGTTGCCGGTCGGATTGCAGGAGAAGGCGGGCGCGCGGCGGCCGTCGTTGAACTCCTTGTAATCGGCGTTGAGATAGCCGACAGAAGCCGCGACGTTCAGGTTGCGCATGGGTTTTACCGAAGCCTCGAACTCGACGCCCCAGATGCGCAGCTTGCCTGCGTTCACGACGGGGAAGGAGCCGCCCGCGATGCCGGTGGTGCCGCCGCCGACACGGGCCTGGAAGTCCTTGTAGTCGGAGTAGAAGGCGGCCGCGGACAGATTGACCCGCCCGCCCAGGAAGCTGCCCTTGGCGCCCGTCTCATAGCTCCAGACCGTCTCCGGCTTGAAATAGGGGATGATGGTGGTGACGCCGTCCACCACCTGCGTCACGTCGCCCAGCCCGTTGACGCGGCCGTTGAAGCCGCCCGACTTGAAGCCCTTGGAAACGGTCGCGTAGAGCAGCGTCTCGCGCGTCGGCTTGTAGGATAGGGTCGCCATCGGCGTCCACGCGTCGAAATCGACATGGTCTAGGTCATTATAGGGCGCCGGCAGGCTGCCGGGGAAGAGGAAGGGCGCTGTCTGCGCGCCGGCGAGCACCGTATAGGTGGACCGGTTATACTCCTTGCGTTCCTTCGTGTAGCGCAGGCCTGCCGTGATCGAGAGCTTCCGGGTCAGATCATAGGTCATCTGGCCGAAGGCGGCGTAGCTCTTCACATTCTGGTGATCGTCGATGAAGCGGGTGAAGGTCAGCGGCAGGATAAGGCCGGGAGCGGCCTGAAGCTGAAGATAATTGTCGTCATAGCTTTCCTGATGGGACCGGATCGTCTCATTCAGATAATAGAGCCCGAACACGCCCGACAACGGGCCGCTGTCATATTTGAGCTGCAGTTCCTGGCTGAACTGCTTCTGATGCACGCCGACGAAGGCGTCCGCCACTTCCAGTTCGGTGGCGTCGAAATCGATGTAATAATCCGGGCGCAGCTTGCGATAGCCGGTGATGGAGGTCAGCGTCACCGCGTCGTTCAGTTCGACATTGGCGGTGAAGGACAGGCCCCAATGGTCGAGCCGCTGGCCCTGGCCCGGCGCCAGGCTGGTCGACGCCTTGTAATCATATTTGCCATAGGGATAGGCGGGCTTCACCACCGGCACCCCGATCACCTGGAAGGCGGAATTGTAGAGCACGTTGGTGAGCGGCGCGGTGGCATAGCCCAGTGTCGGCGCCGTCCGCTGGCGGGTATAGTCGCCCGACAGGATCAGTTCCACCCGGTCGCTGGGTGTGGCGCGCAAAATGGCGCGGCCGGCCTTGGTGTCGCGATCATTATATTTGCGGCCGGTCAGAGGATCGGTGACAGTGCCGGCGCGCTTGTCATAGACGCCCGCGATGCTGAGGGCGAGCTTGTCCTGCACCAGCGGCGCGGAGACATAGCCGTTCGCCAGCCAGGTGTCGTAACTGCCATAGGTCAGGCTGCCCATTGCCTTGAAGTCGGTGGTGCTGGGCTTGCGGCTGACGATGTTGACCGCGCCGCCAATGGTGTTCTTGCCATAGAGCGTGCCCTGCGGGCCGCGCAGCACCTCCACCCGCTCGACGTCGAACAGGTTCACCAGCGCGCCCTGGATGCGGCTGAAATAGACGCCGTCGACATAGGTGCCGACTGCCGGATCGAAGGTCTGGAGCGCGTCGGGCTGGCCGATGCCGCGGATGAAGAAGTTGGAATTGGAGGTGGAGCCGCGTCCCTGCACCAGATTGACGTTCGGCACCGCCCCCTGAATGCCCGACATGTCGTTCGCCTGGAGCCGGGCGATGCTTTCCGACGAGATGGCGGTGACGGACACCGGCACGTCGAGGATATTCTCCTCCCGCCGGCGAGCGGTGACGATGATCTCGCTGCCGCTGTCGAATGCGGGCGTTTCATTTTGCGCGATGGCTGGAAGCGAAACGGCGCCGCCCCATGCTGCGGAGGCGAGCGCGGCGATACGCAGGGAATGGCGAGCCTTCATGGACGGTTCCTCTCCTGAAATACGCCCGGAAATCCGGGTCGCGGGACTGTTCCTGCGATTCGATAATGAAAGTTGAACCAACTTTCAACTTGAAATAAGGACGCATGACGGGAACAGGCCGGATGCGGCAAAAAGATCACGGATGGGGAGGATGACGGATGACGGATTTGCTGGGCGAAAAGGACAAGACGCCGCGCACCGCCCGCGGGGAAAGAACCCGCCGGGCGCTGTTGTCGGCGGCGGCCGAGGAGTTCGGGGAAAAGGGCTTCCACGAAGGGTCGATCAGCGGCATCACCCGGCGGGCAGGCTGCGCGCTGGGCAGCTTCTACACTTATTTCGACAGCAAGGACGACATCTTCCGCGCGCTGGTCGCGGATATGTCCGGACAGGTGCGGGACTATGTCGGGCCGCGCATCGCGCAGGCCCGCGACGGGATCGATGCCGAACGGCTGGGGCTGCTGAGCTTTCTGGAGTTCGCGCGGAGCCACAAGGAAATCTACCGCATCATCGATGAGGCGGAGTTCGTCGACCAGGCGGCCTATCGCACCCATTATGAGAGCACGGCGTCTCGGATATTGGTCCGGTTGCGCGAGGCGGCGGCGCGCGGGGAAGTCTCCGGCGAGCCGGATGAAATCCATGCCTGGGCGATCATGGGCATGAACGTGTTCCTGGGCCTGCGCTTTGGCGTTTGGGACGACAGCCGCCCCGTTCAGGAGGTGGCCGCGATCGCCAACGCGCTGATCGAGCGCGGAATCGGAAGCGGCGGCAGGGATGGAAATCCTGACAACGCCTGACGGCCAATCTCCATGAGTCCTGGAGGCATTCCACCCATGATCTCATCCGAATTTGCGCGAGATCATCCGGAATAGCCTTAAATTGTAGCAATTGAGCAACTATCTTCTTCCTACCGCAGTCGATCCTAATCCAGGTTGCATTCCAGCCAGCGTCCCTCAACCCCGATCGCGCGTTCAGCGGCAGCGCCGATCTTACTGCGGTTCGGCGCGACTTCTTCCTGTGAGGGGATCGAGCAATGCGAACCAATTCGGCTATCATCCACCGCGCCCTCTGCAATAGCTCTGCACTGACGGCCTGTCTGGCGAGCCTCAGCCTGATCGCCCCGGCGGCGGCGCAAAGCAGCACTGCGCAGCAGTCCGACACGCAGACCGCGCCCGGACAGGCCCCGGCCCCCACGACCAACTCCGCCGAACCCAGCGAGGGCGACACGATCGTCGTGACCGGGTCCATCCTGCGCACGACGACGGCAGCGACGCCATCGCCCATCACCGTCGTCAATGCCGAGACGCTGGAACAGCGCGGCATCAACACCACGCAGGAGGCGGTGCAGCGGCTGGCGTCGAACAACGGCCCCGCGCTCACCAACTCCTTTTCCGCCAATGGGGCCTTTGCCGCCGGCGCATCGGCGGTGTCGCTCCGTGGCCTCAGCACCAACTCGACGCTGGTCCTGTTCGACGGCCTGCGCGCGGCCTATTATCCGCTGGCGGACGATGCGACGCGCAATTTCGTCGACCTCAACACCATTCCCGACGACATCGTCGACCGGATCGAAGTGCTGCGCGACGGCGCGTCCTCCACCTATGGCGCGGACGCGATCGCGGGTGTCGTGAACGTCATCACGAAGAAGCAGATCACGGGCATATCCGGCCGGGCGGAAGCGGGCATCAGCCAGCGGGGCGACGGCGCCAATCACCGGCTCAGCCTGACGGCGGGCTGGGGCGATCTCGATGATCAGGGATTCAACGTCTATATCAGCGGTTTCTACTTCGATCAGGCGGCGCTCTATAACCGCGACCGGCGCTATCCCTATAATTCGCAGAACCAGTCGGGCATCTGCCGCGACGGCGTGTGCGGACCGTCCATCGGGCCGAATGGAGGATCGATCAATCCTTCGACAGGCGGCTATTCCGGTTTTTCGACCACCACCGACGCCAGCCTGTTCGCCACCACCTTCTTCGTGGCGCCGGCCGGTCCGGACAATGCCGCCGAAACCGGCCGCTACCAGTTCCTCAACCCCGCCGCCGGCTGCATCGCCGGGGAGACGCCTTATACGCTGACCCCACAGGAATTCGCGGCGGACGCGCGTGCGCCCGGAACCGTATGCCAGGGCGATCTCGTCAATCAATATGGCGTCATCTCTCCCAATATCGAAAGATGGGGCGGTTCCTTTCGGGCGACGGGACGGATCACCGACGACATAGAGGCCTATTTCCAGGCGAATTTCCTTCAGAGCAATGTGAGCTTCACCGGCCTGCCCGCCAGCATCCGCCGCAACGGCCCGGCCGGCATCAACTTTCCCCGCTTCAGCACGGCGGCCGCCGCTGGCGGCGCCAATTCCGTCGGTTCGCTTGTCCTTGCCCTGCCGGTCTATGTCTGCCCGCTGATCAATAACTTGCCCGATCCCAATTGCACCGCCGCCAATCCGGCTGCCCGGCTCAATCCGAACAATCCTTTCGCGGCGCAGGGGCAGGTGGCGCGCATATTGGGGCGCATACCCAATATCCAGGAATATAATGAGACCCGCAGCCGCACCTATCGCGCCGCTCTGGGCGTTACGGGCAAGTTGTGGGACGACTGGGACTTCGCGGTGAATGGCGTCGCAATGCGCACCGACCTGCGGCGGACGCAGAACGGTTATATCTATATCCAGAATCTTCTGAACGTGATTGCCGACGGCAGCTATGATTTCGTCAACCCTTATGCCAATAGTCAGGCGACGCTCGATTATCTGTCGCCAGACAATGTGACGGATGCCAATTCCCAGCTTTATGCCGTGGAGGCGACGCTCAGCGGCAATCTGTTCGACCTGCCAGGGGGACCGATGCAGATCGGCGGCGGGCTTTCGCTGCGCTATGAATCCATCGATGCGCCAAGCGCCAATTCGGACGTCAACGGGCCGACGCAGCGTTATTTCGTCCTCAACGCCTTCGGCACCAAGGGCCACCGGACGGTCCGTTCGGCCTTTGTCGAGCTGAATGCGCCGGTGCTGGAGTCGCTCGAGATCAACGCTTCGGGCCGCTATGACGATTATTCGAGCGGACAGCACGCCTTCTCTCCGAAGGTCGGGGCGAAGTTCACGCCGATCCGCCAGGTCGCGCTTCGCGGCACCTGGTCACGCGGCTTCCGCATCCCCAGCTTCGCGGAGGCCAACGCCATTCCGACGACCGGCTTCGTCACGGCCGCTCAATCGCTGTACAACGACGCCTTCCTGTCGCAATATGGCTGTTCCCTGGCGACCTTCAACAGCTGTCCGGCCTATATCAGCAGCGCCAGCTATGGCCAGACCACGCTGGCCAGCCCCGACCTGAAACCGGAACGGTCGACCAGCTTCACCGCCGGCATCGTCGTGGAGCCGATCCGGAACATTTCCCTCAGCATCGACTATTTCAACATCAAGAAGACCGGCGCGATCACCACGCCCAGCAACCGCCCGGCGCTACTCGCTTATTATGCGGGCCAGGTGGTGCCATCCGGCTATAATATCATCGCGGATGCGCCCGCGCCCGACTTTCCCGGCGCGACGCCGCGCGTGGCCTTCGTGCAGTCGCAGCTTATCAACGCCAACACCATCCGTTCGGAAGGACTGGACTTCGCCGCGAGGGCGCAGATCGACCTCGGCCCGGACATTCGCTTCACCTCGGCGCTGGAGGCGAGCTATATCATCAATCTCAGCACGACATTTCCGGACGGCACGACGGAATCCTATGAAGGAACGGCCGGCAACTTCAACCTGACCGCCGGATCGGGCACGCCGGAATGGCACGGCAACTGGCAGAATACGCTGGAATGGGGGAAATGGACGGTCAGCGCGACAGCCGAATATTTTGGCGGCTATAATCTTTCCGCCGCCGACCAGGGGACGGAGCCGGGCGATTGCGGCCTGCTTTCCGCGCCTTTCGTGAAGTGCGACGTGCCTGCCTATATCACGGTCGACCTGACGACCAGCTTCAAGGCGTCGGATCGCTTCACCTTCTACATCAATATACTCAACCTGTTCGACGATCTGCCGCCGATCGACCCCGTCACCTACGGCGCGAACAACTATAATCCGGTCCAGGGTGGACTGGGAATATTCGGGCGCTCCTTCCGGGCCGGCGCGCGGTTCACCTTCTGAGAGTTTGGGAGGACCGGAGGAGGAATTCTCCGGTCCGGGCCCGGCATCTTCATATCCGCCCCCTGCGATCATTCAGCTTTGCCCAGCCTGCGGCACCCCAATCCATGGTTGCGCGTTGATCCGGTACGAAGAAAAGCACCGAGGATGCCATGATGAAAATCGGAAAGAAATGGATGCTTGCAACGGGCCTCATGCTTGCGCTTGGCGCCTGCACGACGGCAACCCCCTATCAGCCGGCCGGGCAGAGCCGCGCTGCCCCCGGCGGCTATGCCGACGAGCAGATCGAGGCGAATCGCTTTCGCGTGACCTTTTCCGGCAACAGCATGACATCGCGGGAGACGGTGGAGCGCTATCTGCTCTACCGCGCCGCGGAACTGACGCGCCAGCGCGGCTATGACTGGTTCGTCATGGCCGACCGCAATACCGAGAGGCGCAGCCGGACCTATGTCGACCGGCCGTTCGCGCCGGGCGCCTTCGGCTATTGGGGCCCATCCTGGCGCTATTATGGGCGCGGCTTCGGTTGGCGGAGCTGGGATCCCTATTGGGGCGATCCCTTCTGGGACAGCCGGATCGATGTGCGCACCGTGGACCGCTATGAGGCCAGTGCAGAAATCGTGATGGGCAGGGGCCGCAAGCCCGCAGATAATGTCCGCGCCTTCAGCGCCGAAGAAGTGATGACGAATCTGGGCCCCAATATCGTCCGGCCCAACTGACCGCAGGCGGAATAAAAAAGGGGCGGCAGCGCCATGGCGCTGCCGCCCCTTCTACGATCCGGCTTAGCAGCTGGAGTTGCGATCGATGGCGCGGCCCGCAAGTGCGCCGGCGCCCGCGCCGATGATCGTGCCGGGAGCCCGGTCGCCGCGGGTATCGACCGCGCGGCCCAGCAGCGCGCCCGCGACGCCGCCCAGCAGCAGGCCGGTCGTGCCGCCCGACTTGCGGCAGCGATAGCCGCGGTCGTCGCGATAGGAACGGTAGTCGCGATAGTCGCGGCGGTCGGAATAGCGAACCCGCTCGTGGCGATCATGGCGGTGCCAGCCGCCGTCGCGGGCGAAGGAAGTGGCCGGAACCGCCGCAGAAAGGGTCGCGGCAGCGGCAGCGATGGCGAGCATGGTCTTGCGAATGGTCATGACTGGTCTCCTCTTACCTCGTCGTTGACCGCCTTATTCCATGCCGCACATGCGCCAATCCTGAACCGGCTTGTTATCAATGGTTAAGCTGGGGGCCGGCGCTATGCGGCCCCGGTGCTGCCGCGCACGACAAGGGCGTGGGGCAACATCAGGCGGGATTGCGGCCCGGCGCTTTTCTTTCGGAAGGATGGGTCGACCAATATGTCGACGGCGGCGGCCGCCATTTCCGCCTTGGGCTGGCGGATGGTCGTGATCTGCGGCCAGGCCGCGCGCGAGGAGGCCGAATCGTCGAAGCCCGCGACGGACAGCGACTGGGGCACGGCTATGCCGAGTTTCATCGCGGTGATGAGGACGCCGAGCGCCATGTCGTCATTGCAGGCGAAGACGGCGCTTGGGCGGTCCGTCCGGTCCAGCAGCGCTTCCCCCCGTTCCAGGCCGGAGCGAAAACTGAAGTCGCCGCGCAGCACCGCATCTTCATCGACCGCAATGCCGGCCTCCGCCATGGCCGCGCGGAAACCTTCCTCCCGCCGGGCGGACGCGCTGTGGCTGAGCGGCCCCTGGACCAGGCCGATGTGGCGATGGCCAAGGCCGATCAGATAGGCGGTCATCTCCCGCGCCGCGCCGCGATCGTCCATGCGCACCGCGCCAGAATCGGGCGATTCGCCGGATGGGGCGATCAGCACATGGGGCACGTCGGATTCGCGGAACAGGTCGATCAGCTCAGCCGCATCGCAAATGGGCGGGGCGATGATCGCGCCATCCAACCGGAGGCTCGCTATGCTGGCGCGGACATGATCCTTCCAGTCCGGCCGGTTCAGCTCGACCGGCTCCACCACCAGATGATAGCTGCGTTCCCGGCATCGCAGCAGCGCCCCATGCTGCACATCTGCGGCATAGCCCGAAACGGGATCGTCGATGAACAGGCCAAGCAGATAGGAACGGGAACTGGACAGGCTGCGGGCAAAGGCATTGGGCCGGTAATTGAGTTCCGCCACCACGCGCTGCACCGCTTCCCTGATCTCGGGTCGGACATGGTCCTCCCCATTGATGACGCGCGAGACGGTCTTGGGGGAAACGCCGGCGCGGGCCGCGACGTCCTTGATCGTGACGGTACTCATGGGCGGGTCTCCTGCGGCCGCGCGCACAGGGCCGCGAACTGGGCGATGAAGGCATAGCAGGCGGCGGGCAGGATCAGCGCGGGCAGCAATGCCGTCGCATCCGCCAGCGCGCCGGTCAGCAGTGGAACGATGGCCCCGCCGACCACCGCCATGCACAGCCACATGGATGCGACCGGCGCCTGCCGTTCGTCTTCCGGCAGGGCGAGCGCGTAGATCGTCGGGTACATGATGGCGTTGCAAAGGCCCACGGCCAGCAGGGCGCTGGCGCCGGTGACGCCCGGCAGGACGATGGCGGCGGTCGTCAGGACGGCCGCCCCGAAGGACACGGCCATCAGCAGCCGCGCCTCCGCGATCCGCTGCATCGCCCATGCGCCCAGGAAACGCCCCACCATCGCGCCGCCCCAGTAGAGGCTGACCAGTTGACCGGCGAGAACAGGCGCCGCGTCCAGCCGGTCCGGCCGCATCAGGACGGTGGGCAGCAACGCGCCTATCGCCACCTCCGCGCCGACATAGACGAAGATCGACGCCGCGCCCCAGCGCAACCGGCGGGAGCGCATTACCCGGAACATCTGCCCGATGGAGGCGAATCGGCGCGATTCATCCTGCTCCAGCAAGGCGCGATTGCGGAAATAGGCGAAGGCCAGCAGTCCCGTGACCAGCGCCGTCCCCGTAAAGGGCAGGGCCGCGCCGACATGCCGCGCCGCCTGCGGGTCCAGCTCGCCAAGCAGCAGCGGCGCGCTGAGCAGCGGACCCAGGACGGTGCCGAACGAATTGAAGCCCTGAAGCAGCGTCAGCCGGCGCGCCGCGCCCCGCGAAGGTCCGATCACGGCCACGACGGTGTTGGACGCGATCTGAAGGAAGGTCTGCCCCGCCGAAACGAGCAGCAGCGCCCCCAGCACCATGGCGAAGGACAGGGCGTTCTGGGCCAGGGTCAGGGCCAGGCATCCCGCCGTGATCACCGCCAGGCCGGCGACGATGGCCCGCATGTAGCCGGCGCGCACGATCGACCAGGTGATCGGCAGCGCGAAGAGCATGTAGCTGGAATGAAAGGCAAGCTGGACCAGCAGCGCGCCCTTGTAGTCCAGGTCCAGCATCAGCTTGAGCTGCGGCACCAGCAGGCTGACGGACGATGTCAGGAAGCCCCCGGTGAAGAACACGCCGATGGACAGCCGGAAAAGCCGGCTGTCCACCTGCTCTTGATCGGAAAGGGGCGGGGATGACGTGACGGCCACCATGGAAAGAGGCTTTGGCTGAACCTTGGAGAATATAGTGAAGCCGCAAAGCCGTTCCGGCGCAATATGGCAATATATGACAACGATGTCAAAAATCATGTTGACATCGTTGTCAGGCTTGGGTCAATAGGCGCCCACAGACCATGTGGGTCCAGGGAGAGAGATGATGAAAAGCTTTGCGCTGGCCGCGAGCACCGCGCTTGCATCCGCAACCTTGTGGATGACCCCCGCCTTCGCACAGGATGCAGCGCCCCAGACGGCGCAGCCCGATTATGGCAGCGACATCATCGTGACGGCCACCCGTCGCGAAACCACGCTGCAATCCACCCCCATCGCCGTGTCCGCCTTCGGTCAGGCGCAGCTCGACCGGCAGCAGGTGAAGGACGTCACCGACCTCGCCCGCTTCGTCCCGTCGCTCCAGTTCAACCAGCAGGGCGACCAGTCGGCGGTGCTGCTGACGCTGCGCGGCATCGGCAACGACAGCGCCTATACCGAAGTGGCGGACCCCGAAGTCGCCATCTATGTCGACGGCATCTACTCGCCGCGCGCGCAGGGGGCGTCTGTGCTGATGTACGACATGGAGCGCGTCGAGGTGCTGCGCGGCCCGCAGGGCACCCTGTTCGGCCGCAACGCGACGGTCGGTGCGCTCAGCCTCATCTCCGCCAAGCCGAAGCTGGGCGAGTTCGGCGGCAATGTGGAGGTCGTCGCGGGTAATTACGACCGTCTGGGCGTGCGCGGCGCGATCAACATCCCGGTCACCGACACGCTGGCCTTCCGCGTCGCCTTCGTCACCGACCGGCATGACGGCTATGCCGATTTCCAGCCTGCGCCGGACGTGCCCGGCATCAACCGCTCGGCCTTCATCACCACCGGCAAGAAATATTATGCCGCCGACCAGCAGTCGGGCCGCGTCTCCATGCTCTGGCAGCCGAGCGAACGCTTTAGCTGGAACCTGTCGGCGGAAGGTTTCCTCGACAATGGCGCGCCGGTCATCGGCCTGCTCCAGACGCCGCGCCCCGGCACGAAGCGCTGGTCGACGCTCAGCGACACCGCGCCCGACACCGACCGCTATTCCGTCGCGGTGCGCAGCACCATGAACTACGATGTCACCGACGGCATCCAATTGAGCTATATCGCGGGCTGGTCGCGCATCGGCGGCTCGACGCAGACCGATGCGGACGCAGGCGCTCTGCCGCCGACGGGGCAGGTCGACGCGGACGGCAACGACCTGCCGCTCGGCGCCTTCGGGGAGAACCGGACGCTCTCCTCGCGCTACGATTTCCAGAGCCATGAGGTCCAGCTCAAGTCGACCGGCGAACAGGCGATCGACTGGATTTTGGGCGCCTATTACAGCCATGAGAAGAACCGCATCCGCTTCGACATCGACCAGCGGAACGGCTATCGCGACGGCACCTTCAGCTGGGCGGGCAGCTTCATCCAGGCGAATCGCCAGATCGACAGCCGCGCCGTCTTCGGCCAGGCGGTCTGGCATGTCAGCGACGCGCTGCGCGTCACGGGCGGCCTGCGCTACACCTCCGACAAGAAGGAGGATATCGGCGGGCGCAACGTGACCTTCTCCGGTTGCCCCGCGACCCTGCCCGCCGACGCGTGCCAGGGCGGCATCTTCGGCGCCTATCCGAACGCCACGGCGGATGAACTGGCCGCGCTGCTGCCCGGTTTCTCCATTTCCAGCAACGATGTGAAGGGCAAGTGGGACAAGCTCACCTATCTCGCCCGCGTCGATGCCGACCTGGCGGAGGATGTGCTGGGCTATGCCAGCATCAGCACCGGCTTCAAGTCGGGCAATATCCAGGACAATGCCGGCCTGACCGATCCGGAAACGCTCACCAACTATGAAGTCGGCCTGAAGTCGCGCTTCCTCGACCGGCGCGTCACGCTGAACCTCGCGGCCTATTATAGCGACTTCAAGGGCTATCAGGTGAACCAGGCCGTCACTTTCCGCGACGATGCGGGCAATGTCGTGCGCAGCCAGATGATCACCCAGAATGCGAAGGGCGCCAAGGCCTATGGTCTGGAGGCGGAAATGGTGGCGAACCTGACCGACAGCGACCGGCTGCAATTCTCCGGCACGCTCCAGAAGACCAAGCTGGAGGAACTGGAGAGCGTCGACGGGCGCCTCTACGACGGCGGCAAGCTGTCCTCCATCGCGCAGCTCAAGGGCAATGAACTGGCGCATGCGCCGCGCTTCTCCGCCACGCTCAGCTATGAGCATGATTTCGAACTGGCGAGCGGCGCGAAGATCACGCCCCGTTTCACCACCCATTATGAGACCAAGAGCTGGCTGAGCTACTTCAACGGCGATGCGAATCCCTTCGTCAATCCCAACGATCCGGCCGACAATATGCCGAACCGCGGCACCAACGGCACCGATTGGGACCGCCAGAAGGCCTATTTCCGTTCCGACGCATCGATCCGCTTCGTGTCGCCGGACCAGAAATATTCGGTCGAAGCCTTCGTCCAGAATATCGAGAATGGGAAGATCCGCACGGGCGCCGGTTCCTTCGGCGCGCCGCGCTACGACCCGGTATTCCTGTCCAACCTCCAGCCGCCGCGGACCTGGGGCGTGCGCGCCCGGGCCAACTTCTGACCGGCTGACGAGGAGAAGTTGAGATGACGGCCGACATTCCCTCCCCCGGTCGGATCGTCATCGTCGGCGGCGGAACGGCCGGATGGCTGTCCGCCGCCACCTTCTCCCGCACGCTGGGGATGCGCGACGTGACGCTGGTGGAATCCAGCGAGATCGGCATCATCGGCGTGGGCGAAGGGACCTTTCCCACCATCCGCTCGACCCTGGCGGGACTGGGCGTTGGGGAGGGGGAATTCCTCCGCTCCGCCGATGCGACCTTCAAGCAGGGCGTGCTGTTCGACGGCTGGGCCACGGGCGCGGACAGCTATTTCCACCCGTTCAACATGCCCATCGGCGGCGAGGATGAGGCGCTGCTGCCCCATTGGCTGGCGATGGAGGGACAGCGCGCTTCCTGGGCCGACAGCGTCACCGTGCAGGAACGGGTGATCCGCGCCGGGCGAGCGCCCAAGCGGGTGCAGGACCCGGATTTTTCCGGTCCGATGAACTATGCCTATCATTTCGACGCGGCGCGTTTCGCGGACTATCTGCGGACGATCTCGCTCGCCGCCGGTGTCCGGCGGATCGAGGGCATGGTGGCGCATGTCGAACAGCGGGAGGATGGCGACATCGCCGCCCTGACCCTCAGGGACGGGCGGCGGGTAGAGGGGGACATCTTCATCGACTGTTCCGGTTTCCGCGCCCTGCTGATCGGGAAGACGCTGGGCAGCGGCTTCGTCGGCTGCGGCGACACGCTGTTCAACGACCGCGCGCTGGCGATGCAGGTGCCCCATGACCGCCCGGACGCGCCGATCCGTCCCTATACGCTGGCGACCGCGCATGAGGCGGGCTGGACTTGGGACATCGGCCTCCCCGAACGGCGGGGCATCGGCTATGTCTATTCCAGCCGCCATTGCTCCGACGATGAGGCGGAAACCGTGCTGCGCCGCTATGTCAGGCCGGGCGGCGAGGCGCTGACCCCGCGCCAGCTTCGCTTCGCTACTGGTTATCGCGAGCGGCAATGGATCGGCAACTGCATCGCCATCGGCCTGTCGGCGGGTTTTTTCGAGCCGCTGGAATCGACCGGCATCATGCTGATCGAGGCGGCGCTGCGCATGGTGGGGGATTTCCTCCTGCCTGCCGGAAGCGCCAGCGACACCGCCGCCCGCAATGCCGCGGCGCGCCGCTTCAACAGGCTGATGACGGCGCGGTTCGAACGGATCGTCCGCTTCCTGAAGCTGCATTATTGCATTACCCGCCGCACCGACACGGCCTATTGGCGCGACAATGCCGATCCGGCCTCCATCCCGGCTGATCTGCAGGACCTGCTCGCCCAATGGCGGCACCGCCCGCCCTCGCGCTTCGATTTCACGGTCGATCTCGAAACCTTCCTGCCGCCCAGCTATCATTATATCCTCTACGGCATGGGTTTCGAAACCCGGCTGGCGGGCGGCATCGGCCGCTATCCCGGCGGGCAGGAGGCGCGGGCCGCCTTCGCCAGGGTGGCCGGGGCCTCCGGCGCCGCCGTCTCCCATCTTCCCGACCATCGTGCGCTGCTCGACCATCTGCGTGGGCGGCAACCCTCTGCAAGAGTATCCTGATGACGCGCAAACCGCTGATCGCTTCCCTGCTTCTTGGCGTCGCCGGCCTGGCCCATGCGCAGCCTTCCCCGCCGGTCCCCGCCGCCAGTGCCGGCAGCAACCGCGCCCTGTCGCCGGAAGCACGCGCCAGGGCGCTGGTGGCCGCCATGACCATCGAGGAGAAGCTGGCGATCATCCACGGCTATTTCCCGCCGCTCGCCCGGCCTTCCCAACCGATCGCCATGATCCCGTCCGCAGGGCACATCCCGGGCATCCCGCGCCTCGGCATCCCGACCCTGCGGGAGAGCGACGCGAGTCTGGGCGTCGCCAACCAGATCGAGCAGCGCAAGGGCGATACGGCGACGGCCCTGCCGGCCAGCCTCGCCACGGCGGCCACCTTCAACCCGGCGCTTGCCTATGCGGGCGGCGCGATGATCGGCGCGGAGGCGCGGGCCAAGACCTTCAACATCCTGCTCGCGGGCGGCGTCAACCTGACCCGCGATCCCTGGAACGGGCGGAATTTCGAATATCTGGGCGAAGATCCGCTGCTGGCCGGGGTGATGGCGGGCGAGCATATCAGGGGCGTGCAGAGTGCCCATATCGTCTCAACCATCAAGCATTTCGCGTTGAATTCGCAGGAAACCGGCCGCACCGTGCTGGACGCCCGGATCGACAGGGCGGCGCTGCGCGAAAGCGACCTGCTGGCCTTCCAGATCGCGACGGAGATCGGCGATCCCGCCTCCGTCATGTGCGCCTATAACAAGGTGAATGGCGATTATGCCTGCGAAAATGACTGGCTGCTCAACCAAGTCCTGAAGAGGGACTGGGGTTATAGGGGCTGGGTCATGTCCGACTGGGGCGCGGTCCATTCCACCGGGAAGGCGGCGCTGGGCGGGCTCGATCAGGAATCGGGGCAGGAACTGGACGATGCGATCCATTTCGGCAAGCCGTTCGAGGAGGCTGTGAAGGCCGGCCGGATTCCCGCGGCCCGGCTGGACGATATGGTGGAGCGCATCCTCCATGGCGTGATCGCCAGCGGCCTGATGGACGATCCCGTCCCGGAAAGCCCGCGCCAGATCGACTATGCCGCCCATGCCGACATCGCCCAGCGCGCGGCGGAGGAGGGCATCGTCCTGCTGAAGAATGAGGGCGATCTGCTGCCGCTGGCGAAAAGCGCGCGGCGGATCGTCCTGATCGGCGGCCATGCCGATGTCGGGGTGCTGTCGGGCGGCGGATCGTCGCAGGTCCGCTCCGTCGGCGGGGCTCCGGTCGAAATTCCGCTGACAAAGGGGGCCGCCGCCTCCTTCGCGCGGATGACCTGGCATGCTTCCTCGCCGCTGAAGGCGATCCGCGCACTCGTGCCGCAGGCGGAGGTCAGCTATGTCGACGGCGGCGACCCAAGGGCCGCGGCCGAAGCGGCGCGTCGGGCGGACCTCGCCATCGTCTTCGGCTGGCAATGGCAGACGGAGGCGCAGGACCCTGACAATATGCGCCTGCCGGACAATCAGGATGCGCTGATCGAAGCGGTCGCCACTGCCAACCGGAAGACCATCGTCGTGCTGGAGACGGGCGGCCCTGTGGAAATGCCCTGGATCGCGAAGGTGCCGGCGCTGGTGCAGGCCTGGTATCCCGGCCAGCGCGGCGGCGAAGCCATGGCGAATATCCTCTTCGGGGACGTCGCGCCTTCGGGCCGCCTGCCCATCACCTTCCCGGTGCGCGCCGGTCAGGCGCCGCGTCCGGAACCGGCGGGCCTAGCCGAACTGCACGCGGCCGAGGCCCGCCGGGACGCCGGGGACAAGACCAATTACGGCATGACCGGCGGCGTGGCGCCCTTTGCGGTCGATTATCCCGAAGGTGCGGAGGTCGGCTATCGCTGGTATGCGATGAAGGGCGTGAAACCGCTTTTCCCGTTCGGCCATGGCCTGACCTATACCAGCTTCACCTATGCCAATCTGGCGGTGCAGGACGGCGCGGCGCTGACCGTCAGCTTCGACGTGACCAATGCGGGCAGCCGTGCGGGCGCGGACGTTCCGCAACTTTATGTGCAGGCGAAGGGGAGCGCAGGCATCGCCGCCTGGCGGCTTGCCGGCTTCGACAAGCTCAGCCTGTCGCCCGGCGAGACCCGGCGCGTCACCATGACCGTCGACCCACGCCTGATCGCGCGCTTCGAGGAAGGGAGGGGCTGGCGGCTCGACGGCGGCAACTATGCGCTGGCGGTGGGGCATCATGCGGGCGACGCCGCGCTGAAGGGCGTGGCGAGGCTTAATGCCAAGAGCCTGAAGCCCTGATGGGGGCGGTTGGCCCAAGTGCAGAATGTGCTCCTGCCTCCGCGGGAACGCATTGATGCCCGGACAGAAAAAATTCCGCTATTTCGCCAGCATGAAGGCGACCTTATTCCAGGAGACGACATGACCATCGGCCTTTCGCCCGTTTCCCTGACCGTCCTGACGGTCCTGCTCGCGGCATCCGCGGCGGCGCAGCAGCCCGCGGCCTCGGTTGCGCATCCCGAACTCTGGCCCAGGGTGGATGCCCAGCCCAAGCGCGACCCGGCCGTGGAAAGGCGCGTCGACGCATTGCTGAAGGCCATGTCGGTCGAGGACAAGGTCGGCCAGCTCATCCAGGTCGACATCGGCTCCATCACCCCCGCCGACGTGCGGACATACAAGGTCGGATCGGTCCTGAACGGCGGCAATAGCGGCCCTTATGGCGACGAATATGCTTCGCCCGCCAAATGGTTGAAACTGGCGGACGAATTCTATGAAGCCTCCATGTCCCGGAGCGACAGGGGCCCGAAAATCCCGATCATCTGGGGCACCGATTCCGTCCACGGCAACAACAACATCGTCGGCGCGACGCTCTTCCCGCACAATATCGGCCTGGGCGCGGCGCGCGACCGCGATCTCATCCGGGAGATCGGGCGCGTGACGGCGCTGGAGACGGCGGCGGCGGGGCTCGACTGGACCTTCGCGCCGACGCTGGCGGTGGTGCAGGACGACCGCTGGGGCCGCACCTATGAAAGCTATTCGGAGGAGCCGCAGATCGCCGCCGACTATGCCGGCGCGATGATCGAGGGCGTGCAGGGCAAGGCCGGCACCAGGGATTTCCTCGCGCCCGATCATCTGATCGCCACCACCAAGCATTTTCTGGGCGATGGCGGCACCGGCGGACGCGACCAGGGCGATACGCGCGTGTCGGAGGAGGTGCTGCGCGACGTGCATCTGGGCGGCTATCCCGCGGCGATCGAGGCGGGCACGCAATCGGTCATGGCCAGCTTCTCAAGCTGGAACGGCGCCAAGATGAGCGGCAACAAGTCGCTGCTGACCGACGTGCTGAAGGATCGCATGGGTTTCGACGGCTTCGTCGTGGGGGACTGGAACAGCCATGGGCAGGTGCCGGGCTGCTCCAATGAGGATTGCCCGCAGGCGATCAATGCCGGGCTCGACATGTTCATGTATTCGGGGCCGGGCTGGAAACAGCTTTACGACAACACGCTGCGGGAGGTGAGGGCGGGCACGATCCCGATGGCGCGGCTGGACGACGCCGTGCGGCGCATCCTGCGGGTGAAGATCCGCGCCGGGACGTTCGAGCGGGGGCGCCCCTCCACCCGCGCCTTTGCCGGCAAGTTCGACGCCATCGGCTCCGCCGGCCATCGCGCCGTCGCCCGGCGCGCCGTGCGGGAATCGCTGGTGCTGCTGAAGAATGAAGGCGTCCTGCCGCTCAAGGCCAATGCCGACATCCTCGTCGCGGGCGAGGCGGCCGACAGCATCAGCCAGCAGGCGGGCGGCTGGTCGATCACCTGGCAGGGGATCGACGTGCCCAATTCGGCCTTTCCCAACGCCCAGTCGGTCTGGAAGGGGATAGAAGAGACGGTGAAGGCCGGCGGCGGCACGGCGCGCTACGCCCCCGACGGCCGCTTCACGCAAAAGCCGGACGCCGCCATCGTCGTCTTCGGGGAAAAGCCCTATGCGGAGTTCAAGGGCGACGTTCCCAATCTGGAATACAGCCCCGGCGACAAGCGCGATCTGGAGATGCTGCGCCGCTTCAAGGCGGCGGGCGTGCCGGTGGTGGCGGTTTTCCTTTCCGGTCGGCCGCTTTGGGTGAATGCGGAACTCAACGCATCCGACGCCTTCGTCGCGGCCTTCCTGCCGGGAAGCGAGGGCGGCGGCGTGGCCGATATGCTGTTCGCCGGCGCGGACGGGAAGCCGCGCCATGATTTCCGCGGGAAGCTGAGCTTTTCCTGGCCGAAACGCCCGGACCAATATGTGCTGAACCGCCGCGATCCGGGCTACGATCCGCTTTTCCCCTTCGGCTATGGCCTGAGCTACGCCCGGCCCGGCAAAGTAGGGACGCTGGACGAGAGCCGCCCCGCCGGCATGGCGGCGGCGACGCCCGGCACCTTCTATGGACGCGGCCAGACGCCGCCCGGCTGGGCCATAGAGGCGGAGGGCGTCACACAGAGCGGCGTCGACCGCCGCGCGCAGGAGGACAGCCGTCGCTTCGTATGGAAGGGGGCAGGGCAGGTCGCCTTCGTCGCCCCCCGCGCCTTCGACCTCTCGCGCGAGAGCAACGGAGAGATCAGCCTGGTCGTCGAATATCGGGTGGACGCAAAGCCGGCGGGGAAGATGACCGTCGGCCTGCAAAGCGGGCAGAGCACGGTCGAACTGCCGATCGGCGGCGCATTGTCCTCCGCAAAGCCCGGGGAATGGTCTCGGCTCGTCGTTCCGCTGCAATGCTTCGCCAAGCGCGGCGCGGACATGCAGGCGGTCACCGCGCCGCTCGTGCTGCGATCCAACGGCGCTGCCGACATCAGCATTTCGGACGTGAAGCTGGACTATGTCAGCGTGCCGATGGACGCCTGTGGCGACGCGGCGCCGCACTGAGGGGAAGGAGCGATAAAGCAGGTTAAACCCTATTCGGTTGTCGCCCTGTGGTGAGGATACCGTCCGGACATGGCACGTTGAGACCCTCGAAGCAGGAGATCGACATGCAGAATGACGGACAGCGCGGCGAATCGACCCAGGACCCGGCGGAGGGCCGCAATGACGTGCCGCCGCCGGAAAAGGGTTCGCCCGGCGGCGATGCGGGCCAGGCCGACGATGAAGCGGCGGAGCGCGTGGAGAAAGCCGAGGACAGCGATCCCAATCCATTGGCGCCGCCCGTCAATACGGAAGCGGGCAGCTAGAGCAGATGGAGTCATCTGCTGGCTCGGAAAACGCGATAAACACAAACCTAGAGCAGTCGAGCCGATGCAATCGGATCGGAATCTGCTTTGGATATGGTGCGGAACTGCCCGTGCTGAGCCCGTCGAAGGGCGGGGCCGGTTTTCCGCCTGAAAGGATGCGATAACGGAAATTCGGATGCGCGTGCCCCGCCTCCTGCCTGACGCAGGGCGCTCCAGCCAAATGCTTCATCAACCGGAGAGCAGCGGGTAACGCATGCGCCAGTCGTCCAGCAGCGCCTCGATCGCGGCGATTTCCTGAAAGCTTCCGGTCGGCGCGGCGGCCCAGTTGCAATGCGGATGCGTCGCGCGGCTATAGAGCCGGATCGGCCCCACCAGCCTGCGCCAATGATGTTTGCTGCGTCCATGATCGCGCACCAGACGGGCGACGATCAGTTCGACGAGTTTGTCAGCCGTCATTCTCTTTTCCCTCGGCGCAAGGCCATTGTCCCGGCAGTTCCAGATAAGCCTCCAGCTCCCGCCAGTGCCGGTCCCATCCGGGTCCGCGCCGTTCTTCCGGCACATGGGCCTCCACCATGCGCCTGGCCCGCGCCACGACATTGCCGGCGGGTGCGCGCAAACGGTCGAGAATGTCCCTGATGCCGTCTGTCATGAAGATCGCCGCCGCATCCATCGCTGATAGGAGCAGGCGTGCCGGCTTTCAACTTTCCCGAACCGACTGGCCCGCCTGACCTCGATCAGGCAGAGGGAGCGCGCCTTTCGGTTCGTCGCGCAGCGGCAACAGCAGTCCGCAAAACATCCATCCACTATTGTCAATCATAATGATAGAGAATATGTCATGGGCAGGAGGTTTCCCATGCGCCCATATGCCCCTGAACTGACCGCTTCCGCGACGATCCTGACCGTGCCTGGCCTGATGAACAGCGGGCCGGGGCATTGGCAGACGATCTGGGAAGCCGAACTGCCCAATTGCCACCGCGCCGAACTGGGCAGTTGGGACGCCCCGCAGCGCAATAGCTGGATCGGCAATCTCAACCATGCGATCGATCGCATCGATGGCCCGGTCATTCTGGCCGCCCATAGCCTGGGCTGCCACGCCGTGACCTGGTGGGCCGCGTTCGAATGCCGCGAATGGAGCGAAAAGATCGTCGGAGCCCTGCTGGTGGCGCCGCCTGAACTCGAATCGGGCGCCGTCGACTCCCGCCTGCGCGGCTTCGCGCCGACGCCCAAGGCGCTGCTGCCTTTCCCCTCGATCCTCGTAGCCAGCCGCAACGATCCCTATATCTCCTTCAGCCGGGCGAGGCTGCTCGCGCAATTCTGGGGCAGCCGTTTTGCCGACGCGGGAGAGGCGGGGCACATCAACGCCGATTCCGCGCTGGGCGATTGGACGTTCGGACGATTCCTGCTGTCCCGGCTCGGTCAGCCTTTCGAAGATCAGGGAATGGATGGCCAGCGCATCGCCGGCGAGCGGGAACGCAGCGCGGAGGCGACGCTGCTTTACGGCGTCTGACCATTGCCTTCCTGTTGTTGAATGGCCGCTGGACGGAGGCGAAGCGGCGCGGTTGAGCTCTCCGCCGGCCTTCGCCTGTTCCTCCTCCCCACGCTTCGCGCGGGGAGGATGTCCGTTTGAAACGATGCGGCGACAGAAATGTCGAGCGCGCGGCCAGCGTCCGCTTCAACGCGGCGCGCCCTAAAACTTGACCTTCATCCCCAGGCGCACGGTCCGGGGCTCCACGACCCGGCTCAACCGCCCTTCCTGCGGACCCGTCATGTCGAAAGCGGGAATATAGGACTCGTAAAAATAAGCGATGTCCTTGTCCCGGCTGTCGAAGATATTCAGCAGCTCCCCATAAAGTTCGATCCGCTTGCCCTTCCACGCGCCGCGGGCGTTCACCACCGTGCTCCCCTTGTCCCGCACGCTATTGTCCTCGATCAGCGGATAAGGCCCCAGATGCCGCACCCGCAGGCTCGTCTCCCAGCGCCCCAGCACGACAGCCACGCCCGCCGAAGCGGCATTTTCGAAGGCATTGGGAATCCGGTCCCCATTGTCGTAGCGCGAATGGCTGGCGGTATAATTGCCGTCCAGCGCCAGCCAGGGCAGCGGCCGCCAGAAGGCGACGATCTCATAGCCATGCCGCTTGCTGGCGCCGGTCGGCTCGACCGCGTTGCTATCCCCGACGAAGCGCAATTCGCTGCCCACATTCAGCCACCAATAGGTTGCCGTCAGGCTGGCCGAACCGATCTGGACCCGCCCGCCCAGCTCCTTGCCGGTGCCGCGCACCAGCACCGGGACAGGCGTGTCGACATTCACCGCCCCCCGCACATCGTTGCTGTGGAAGCCACGGCCCCAATTGGCGTAGAGTTCCAGCGCGGGCGCGACCCGATAGGCGAGCGACGCCTTGGGCGACAACAGGCTGTCCGACCCCTTGCCTTCGCCCAGAGCGGCGGCGGCGGCATCCCTTGCCCGCACCGCATAGCGATAATGATCGCCGCGTAGTCCGCCCGTCACGCGCAGGCCGGGCAGCGGCTGCCACGTCACGTCGCCATAAAGCGCCAGCGACAGTTCCTCGACATGATAGCGGCCGAGCGAGGAGAGGAAGGCCCGGTCGGCGGTGCGCGACACCCCGACATTGCCCATATGATCATAGCGATCCTCCGTCCCGACGCCGAAGTCCAGCGTGGACCCCAGCGACCAGCGCTTCTCCGCCGTCGCGCCGATAATCCAGCGGCGGTCATATTGGCGGATCTGCGCGCTGCTGCCGTCCGGATCGGCATAGGTCGGGTTGGAATACATCGACCAGTCATAATATTGCGCATAGCCATTGGCGCGCCAGTCCGCCTGCGTCACCGCGACATTGCCGACGAGGCGCGTCGTCGCCCCCCGCGCCGAGGGATCGGGCGAGCAGAACATATCCGCACAGACCGGCGATCCGACGATCCGTTCCGGAATCTGCTCGGTCGGCCGCCATGTCGCGCGATAGGCATGCAGCGTTGCCTCCACCGCCCCCGCCCGATATTTGGCGAAACCGGCATAATGGCGCAGATGCTCCGGCTCCTCCCATGGCCCGTCATAGGCCTTGGCCTGCGCCACCAGCGTCAGTTCGCCCGGCCCGAAGCCCTTGATCGTGCCCCCCGCCGCGATCCGCCGCGAACCGTAGGAGCCGCCCTCCACCGACATCCACGGCCGGTCGAACCCGTCGATCGTCTTCATATAGGCGGCGCCCGCCAGCGCGAAGTCGCCGCCATCGGCGCGATAGGGGCCTTTCCGGAAATCCTCCCGCGCGATGATCTCCGGGATCAGGCCGTTCAGGTCCAGATAACCCTGCCCATGCCCGTGCGAGCGGAAATTCATCTGCACCCCGTCAATATAGGTGGTGAAGTCAGACCCATGATCCAGGTTGAAGCCGCGCAGGAAATATTGGTTCGCCTTGCCGCTCCCCGAATGTTGCGCCGCGACCATGCCCGGCACCGCCTCCAGCAGTTCCGCCACGCGCAGCAGCGGGCGGACCAGCAGGTCGGACCCGGCGACACTCCCCTCGCTCGCCGCCTGGGCGACGCCGATCTTCGCCTCGCCCCGGCCGAAGACGATGATCTCCGCCTCCGGCGCCTCCGTCTCCGCCAGAGCCGGGACCGCATGTGCCGCGATCAAACCCGCAGCCATTATCTTCCATTGCATTCGCATTCCTTCCGGCGTCTCGCGACATCCGGCGGAGCCTGACCGCCAGACGACGGCCGGCGCGCAGGGACGGCCGGACGCCAAAAGCGACCGTTCCCGCGAACCGATGCGGCCTCCACCGCTCGTTCGTCGCTCAGACGGAAAGACACCGTGCCGCGGCCATCCCCTGGGCCAGGGCAAGAGCGACCAGACGCCGGCAGGTCTCCTGGCTCGCGGGTCGTCGCATCGATGCAAGGCCTTCCCAGGCCTCGCAGGATTTAGCGTCCGGCCCAGTGGCTGGCGGCGGAAGCCTCGCTCCGCCGCGCATATGCATCGCGCTCACCGCTTACAGTTGCAGGGACAGCCGCGGCTTGGGGAGGTTGCCCTCCCGCACCGCATTCCCCTTTAAGCCCCGTTCGGGGCACCGGCGCGATCATTGCGGGAGACGATATGTCCCCCGCGCCTTCTCGTTACACGCGGTGACGCCCCGCTTGCAAGAGGCTCTTCGTACTCCAGCAAAGGGCGGAGACCAGCTTCGCCGTCGCCCGCATCCACCAGGCATCTACAAGCGACATTCGCATCTGCGGCATGATCAAATACAGCAAAATCAACGGGTTGTCCGTGACCATGCGACTTTTTTCCGGGAATTTCCAAAAACTGTCATTTTTGGGGTTGCCTGAATCTCCTGGCCCACCTAGATGCCCGTTCACCGGACGGGACGACGCCACTGAGGCGCTGAACTGGACGGTCGCCAACAGGTACGGACGCTGGTCTCCCGGAACGCAAGGAACGGGGTAGGATAGCTGTCCGGTATGGTTGTCGGCTCTTTGACATTGTTGATTGATGAAGGGACATGTGGGCGGCGGCTCCGGGTTCTTGTGGCTTCTAGGCGCAGGATACTCGGTTAAATTAGCCATCCTCACAATGTCCTTACACACCATGTAAGATTTGTGCAGGAATGGCTCCTAGGAATGAGCGGTTTCGGTTTGGGATTATTCCTCCTGGATCGAGATCGGACATCAAACTTGAGAG